>CAZHSS010000118.1:0-5199 GCA_964535205.1 uncultured Verrucomicrobiota bacterium | reverse complement strand
CAACCCCGTCGGCGTCGCCTGGATCGGCCTGGACCTCCCCGGCTACGGCATCCACGGCACCCCCGCCCCCGAAGACATCAGCCGCACCGAATCCCACGGCTGCTTCCGCCTAACCAATTGGGACGCCGTCAAACTCGTGCACGCCGTCCATGCCGGCCTGCCGGTCCGCGTCCTGCCGTAAAAGTCCTCCCCGCGCTCAGTCCGGAACCGCCACCTGGACCCGGTAGACAGTGAGTTTCGCCTCGGGATGGTCATCCTCCAGGCTCATCGCCGCGCCGGTGCCCCGCTGGTTGGTAACAGCCGTCCAATGCTGGTCACCCGGCAGCACATCCAGACTTTCCAGCGAATAGATTCGGCTCGTTACACTGGAAAACTCAGCGCCGGCGGCCCCCGACTCCGGCGGACCCTGGATCGCAAACGACGGCCCGGCATTGGTCGGGCTGCTGTCCTGGACATATTCCATCCAATCGGGAAGGGAATCTCCGTCAAAGTCGTTGGTGCCCCCGCCAAAGAGACCCGTTCCCCCATACCGCTCTTCCCATTCATCCGCGATTCCGTCGCGGTCCAGGTCTTCGGCCAACCGGCACCACAGCGCCCACGCGGCATACGCCTTCTGATTCGCATTCAACGGCTGGCTGTGCGCCGAACTGCACGAATACCAGTCCGTGTTCTGAACATGCGAATCCTGCCATTCGGTGGCCCAATTGCCCGTCGCCGCGCCGCCGTTGGTGGCATAATACTGGCAGGAATCGGAAACAAATTCAAAGAATGTGCCGTCGGGATTGTAGTGCTCGATGTCATTGAAATCATACAGCACCTTGTTGTTCGCCAGGCAATACTCCCGGATGCACCGGCAGGCATCCTTGGTGCGTGTGTCAATTGCGGGATTCATTTCGCCGGGATCCGGCGCATGCCCTGTCATGTAGATGAACACCACATCCGGATACGACGTTTCCAGGCTGCTCATCGGCAGCAGATAATAGTTGCTCAGCGTTCCCGCCGCATATTCATCATCCATCTGCCCGCACCACGACCAGATGATCACATTCACGTCCGCATGGGTCGGATCATTGAGATAGGCGACGGTATTGTTGTACCATTGGGGATAATAGCCCGCGTCCCCGCCCATGGCGTAATCGTGCAGATCCAGCGCCCCGCCCGTCCCGCCGTTGTTCCAGGCAAAGAGGTTCTCCGGCAGCGCCAGCCCTTTGCCCCCGCCGTTGGCGAATCCCACCAGTCCGCTCATCCCGTCCGTCAGCTGGCTGCCGTGCGACGTGTGCCCATACGCAATGTGCAGCACCGCCTTCGCCCGTTCGATCCGCGCCTGCGTCAGCGCCGTGATATCCGTGTGGCGGTGGTCTATCACCACCGGCTCCGCCCGGCACACCCCCGCCGCCAGCACCGCCCCCGCCAGCCATTTCCATGTGTTCATGGGGTCCTTTCCATTCCCGGATCCGCCTCCGGTATCTGCGGACTGCCAAACAGGAACCGAAGCCAGTGCGACGTCATGCGCGCCCAGGCCATTTCGTTGTGCTCCGCCCAGCTCTCGATCCGCACCGTCATGCGGTCGTCCGGAAATCCCACGCTCTTGAGCAGATCGGCCATCTGCAGCGTCCCGCCCAGCAATTCGGCCTCCAGACCCGCCGCTCCCCCGCACGACAGAAACAGCTTCAGGTCCGGCAGGTGCTCCCGGTCCGCCTCCACCATCCGGAAGCTCTCCGTTCCGTAGCGCTCCACGAACGCCGGCGACAGGCACGCCGCCCCCTCGAATACGTCCGGATGCCGCCACGCCGCGTAAAACGAAATCAGTCCCCCCATGCTCGATCCCGCGATGCACGACCGCCCCGGATCCGTCCGCCAGCGGCCGTCCACCATCGGCTTGAGTTCCTGCAGCAGGAACCGCAGATACGCGTCGCCCTTGCGCGACGGCGCATACTCGTCCCGCCGCGCATCGGTGCAGTCCGCCGCCACCACGATGAACGGCTCCAGTTCCCCGCTCAGAATCATCTCCTGCGCCAGCTCGTCCACCTGCCAGTCCTTGCCCCAGGTGGACGTCCCCGGATCAAACACCTGCCGCCCGTCGTGCATGTACAGCACCGGATATCGCCTCGACGGCCGCGCCGCATATCCCGGCGGCAGCCAAACAATCACGTCCCGGTCATGCTCCAGAAACGCCGAATGCACCCGCGGCAGCACCTCGTAGTCGCCCGTGATCTGCGGGCCGGTCCGCTTCGCCTGCCCGTCCTTCCATCCCGCCACCCGGATCTCCACCCGCCCCCCGTCCCGCGGTTCCAGCCGGCGGTTCGCGGGAATGCGTCCCTCGGCGTCCACCTCCTCCGTCGCCCACGCGCCCCGCGTGATCTTGAACTCCACCGGCGAGGCGTCCCGCAGCATCAGCGCCGCCTCCCAGCGGTCGTCCTCCATCCGCGTCATCGGCACGGCATCCGGCGCCCACCGCCCCAGTTCGTCCGCCCCCCCGGTCAGGAACACCTGCTCGCCCGCCCCCAGGCTCATCGCCGTCTGCACCACCACCAGCATTCGCATCATCTCCGGCTCCTTCCCTGAACTTGCTTCATACTCCATCCCGCCCCCCCGGCGCAATCCCCGCCCCGTCTCATTCTAATATTCATAGGCTGACCCCTTTTCGCAAAAAGGGGTCAGCCTATGAATATTAGAATTTGTCACCCCGTCCGCTGTTGCGGGTTTCGGTTTCCCCCGACCGCAGGCTTTTTTCCTTTTCCCCCGGGGCCGGCTGGCGGATACTTCCCGACCGGTAGCCATGAAACAAGCCATCCAGAAAGCCAACGTGCTCATCGAAGCCCTGCCGCACATCCAGCGGTTCCGGGGCGACACCGTCGTGGTCAAGTTCGGCGGCTCCTCCATGGACAACCCCGAAACCGTCCGGGGCATCCTCGAGGACATCGCCTTCATGAGCTGCGTCGGCATGCGCCCCGTCATCGTCCACGGCGGCGGCAAATCCATCAATGCACGCCTCAAACAAAAGGGCCTCCAGGCCACCTTCGTCCAGGGACTGCGCGTCACCGACGCCCCCACCATGGAAATCGTCGAGCAGGTCCTGAACCGGGAGGTCAACCCCCAGCTCGTGACCGCGCTGAATGAACTCGGCTGCAAGGCCCGCGGCATCCACGGCGAGGACATCATCGCCGTCCGCAAGCATACCGAAGAAAATCCCGACACCGGCCGGGTTCTCGACTGGGGCTATGTCGGCGCCATCACCCATGTGGACGTGCTGCCGGTCAAGGCCTACCTCGAGGCCGACATCACCCCCGTCATTACCCCGCTCGGCGCCGACCCCGGCAAGCAGATCCACAACATCAATGCCGATGCCGCGGCGGCCGGCTTGGCCGAGAAACTCAAGGCCCGCAAGCTGGTCTTTCTCTCCGACGTGCCCGGCCTGCTCTCCGACCCCACGGACCGCTCGTCGCTGATGAGCACCCTGCGCCTCTCCGAGGTCGAAAACCTAATCGAGCGCGGCATCATCGGCGGCGGCATGCTGCCTAAGATTGGCGGCGCCCTCAAGGCCCTCAAGGCCGGCGTCCGCAAAACCCACATCATCGATGCGGCCCTGCCGCACTCCCTCCTCCTCGAACTGTTCACCGATCAGGGCATCGGCACGGAGATCGTTAATGACAGCCTCTGACCCAAAATCCGTCCACCAGCAGTATGTCATGCCCACCTACGCGCCTGGCATCACCATCGTCCGCGGCGCCGGCGTCTCCGTCTGGGACGACACCGGCAAGGAGTATCTCGATTTCATGGCCGGCATCGCCGTCTGCAACACCGGCCACTGCCACCCCGCCGTCGTCGCCGCCGTCCAGCAGCAGGCCGCCACCCTGATGCACTGCTCGAACCTCTTCCACAATCCCGTCCAGCCCCGCCTCGCCGAACGCCTCTCCCGCCTGACCCTCGGCGGCAAGATCTTCTTCTGCAACTCCGGCGCCGAAGCCAACGAAGCCCTCTTCAAGCTCGCCCGCAAATGGGGCTCTCTCGACGGCCGGTTCGAAATCATCACCATGAAGAACTCCTTCCACGGGCGCACCCTGGCCACCATGACCGCCACCGGCCAGACCAAGTACCAGAAGGGTTTCGAACCCCTCGTCCCCGGTTTCGTCCACGCGGAATTCAACGATCTCGACTCCGTCCGCGCCGCCGTCACCCCGGCCACCGTCGCCATCCTCTGCGAAGCCGTCCAGGGCGAAGGCGGCGTCGTCCCCGCCGACCCCGCCTTCATCGCCGGCCTGCGCGCCCTGTGCGACGAAAAGAAGCTCCTGCTGCTGTTCGACGAGGTCCAGTGCGGCATGGGCCGCACCGGCAAGTGGTTCGGTTTCCAGCACTACGGCGTCCGCCCCGACGGCCTCTCCATGGCCAAGGCCCTCGGCGGCGGCTTCCCCATCGGCGCTGCCGCCGTCACCCCGGAACTCTCCAACGTCTTCCAGCCCGGCAACCACGCCAGCACCTTCGGCGGCACCCCCCTGGCCAGCGCCGCCGCTCTCGCCGTCCTCGATACCATCGAAAACGAAGGCCTGCTCGACAACGCCGCGAAGATGGGCGCCCTCTTCATGGATGGCCTGAGAGACCTGGCCCGCAAGCACCCCGTCATCCAGACCGTTCGCGGCCTCGGCCTGATGATCGGCGTCGTGCTCTCCGTCCCCGCCAAGCCCGTCGAGGCCAACCTGCGCGAGAACGGCCTGCTGTGCATCGCCACCGGCGACCATGTCCTGCGCTTCGTCCCCCCGCTCGTCGTCACCCCCGACCATATCCGCCGGGCCCTCGACATTCTCGACCGCTCGCTCGACTAGATCCGGGCCTTTTGCGGTTGACCCTCCGCCCGGCTTCCGTACACTCCCAAGCCATGCACACGACCACCTGCCGCCTGGGACTTCTCGGACTCGCCGCCGGCCTCCTGGCCGCCGCCCCCCTCGACGCCCGCGCCGCCAAGAAATGGCGCGAATACACCGGCTGCAATGTCATCCCCAACGCCTCCAACGACGGCGACAGCTTCCACGTCAAACCCTCCAACATCAAAACCCGCCGCTACCTCTTCCGCCTCTATTTCGTGGATACCCCCGAATCCGAAAAATCCCTTCCCGAACGCCTCCAGGAACAGGCCGACTATTTCGGCATGGACAACCCCATGGATGTCGTCAAGGTCGGCAAGGACGCCGTCAAATTCACGGA
>CAZHSS010000117.1:0-5464 GCA_964535205.1 uncultured Verrucomicrobiota bacterium | reverse complement strand
TAAGGATCAGCCCGATGCGAAGACCCGTGATCTTCAGATAATTTAATACTTGACCCATTTCGTGGTCGGTTATGCACTCGATAGTCTTGGCATCCACGACGACGGTATCTGCAACGATTAAATTGGGAATATACTCTCCTATACAGGTGTTTTTGTAGACAACCTCGTAGCGCGGTTGCTGCCGATAGGCAATGTTCCTCGATCCTAATTCAACACATAACGCGTTTTCATATACCTTCTCTAAAAAACCGTGTCCAAGGGTATTCAAAACGTCCATGGCACATCCGATGATCTCGCGGGTCAGATCCCCCTCAACCAATCTGTGTCCATCCGTGTTCATCCGTGGTTATTAATCCTCTTAAACCTTCCAACTCCTATCGCATGTTCCCCAATGCTCATCCGTGGTTAAGATTCTCCTCGGTTTCACACAGTTCATCGATCCCTTGTTCCCACGGGATGCGGGCTTCCCAGCCCAGGACATCCTTCACGCTCTTGAGATCGGCGAATTGCTCCCGGGGCTCGCCCACCCGCATCGGCCGCGCGCCGAAGTGGAACACCTCTTCCGCGCCGCAGTTCCGGGCAATCCGCGCCAGCACATCGCGCAGCCGCACGGGCGTTCCGCAGCCCATGTTGCACATCGTGAAGCCCCCGGCGATCTCCGGCAGGCGCCGGGCGGCCATCGCGATGCCGCGGGCCACGTCGTCCACATGCACGAAATCGCGCCCCTGCAGCCCCTCGGAAAAATCGGCGTCCCGGCGTTCCCGTGCGCACGCCAGGGCATAGGGAATGGCCATGCTGCCGCTTTGTCCCGGCCCGTAGGCAATGAACGGCCGCAGCCAGACCGCCTTGTTCCCGGGCGTCTCCGCCCAGTGCCTCACCGCGCGGCAGGATTCGACCTTGGCCCATCCGTAGGCGGAAAGCCGGGTGCCCGGCGCCATGTCTTCGCGCAGGCAGCCCTCCAATTCGCCGTATTCTTCCGCGCTGCCCATCCCCACCACGCCATGCAGCCCGGGATTGGCAATCGTGCGCAGCAGCACCTCCACCGATGCCGCCTGGGCGTCCGCGTTGCTGCGGTCCATGTACCAGGCCAGATGCGCCAGCACGAATTCCCCCGTCAGGCCGGGAACCACCTCCGCCGCGTCGCCGCGGACAAATTCCACGCCGGCCGGCAGCCCGTCCGGCGCCTCCGCGCGGTCCACCGCCAGCACCCGCGCGCCGTCCTGCGCCAGTTGCGCCACCACCCGGCGGCCAATGAAGCCCGCCGCGCCTGTCACCACTATGCGCATCGGCCGCTCCGCCGGTTCCAGCCGATCCCTCCGGCCTGGAATCGCACATCACCCGATGATCTCATGGCGCGTCCTTCCCCTCCCCCGCCTCGTAGGCGGCCAGCTCCGCCGCCATGAACTCCTGGATGGCGGCGGCATCCGACGCCGCCAGCATCGCCCGATATCCTTCCGCCGTCCGCCGCACCGTCGTGTCGAAATCCCATCTGGGATGCCAGCCCAGGCGCGAAGCGGCTTTCCCGATGCTCAGCTGCAGCAGGTGCGCCTCGTGGGGGTGGTCCGGATTGGCTTCGGCCTGCCATGCGGCGCCGTCGCCCCACGCCCGGCAGAATCCGTCTGCCAGATCGCCGACCGTGCGCGCGCTGGCGGGGTCCGGCCCGAAGTTCCAGGCTTCGGCCGCGGCCGCGCCCTCTTCCATCAGGGCCTGCCCCAGGCGCAGATAGCCGCCCAGCGGCTCCAGCACATGCTGCCAGGGACGCACCGCGCGCGGATTCCGCACCATCAGCCGACGGCCTTCCCGTATGGCCCGCACGGCGTCCGGCACGATGCGGTCCGCCGCCCAGTCGCCGGGCCCGATGACATTGCCCGCGCGGGCCGTGGCCAATTGAATCCGACCGCCCGGCGCGAAAAACGCGGCGCGGAAAGACGACGCCACCAGCTCCTGGCACCCCTTCGAGGCGCTGTAGGGATCGTGCCCGCCCATCGGATCGTCCTCGCAATAGGCGTAATCCTCCTCGCGGTTCTCATAGCACTTGTCGCTCGTCACCACCACCACCGAGCAGGGGTTCCCGGCTTGGCGTACGGCCTCGAGCACGTGCGCCGTGCCGCGCACGTTCGTGTCAATCGTTTCCACCGGCTCCGTGTACGACCGCCTCACCAGCGCCTGCGCCGCCAGATGAAACACCACGTCGGGACGAAACTCCCGCGCCAGCGCCGCCATCCGCTCCCGATCCCGGATGTCCGCCGTTTCGTGCCGGATCAGGCCCGCCAGGTCCCCGCGCACAAACGGGCCGTCCTCCGTCTCCGGCTCCAGCCCGATGCCCAGGACCTCCGCGCCCAGCCCGTGCAGCCAGAACGCCAGCCACGAGCCCTTGAACCCCGTGTCGCCCGTCAGCCAGACGCGCTTGCCGCGATACATGCCGTCGAATGTCATGGTCCCAATCTCCTGCGGATAATGCCGGGCACCTGCCGGGCCAGCCGAAGCCAGCGCAGGGCCGGCGCCCAGACCGGCGACGTTCCCGGCACATTGACGCGGCGGATGTCCTCCAGCAGCGACGTGCGGTCCAGCCATTCCTGCTGCACGAAGAACGAATAATGCAGCACGATCTGACTCTGATCCAGCACGCACAGCTGCCGGTGCTCCTCAAACCACGCGCACCAGTCCGGCTCGTCCCGCGGCGGCAGCCGTCCGCCCATCCGCTGCACGTGGTCATAGTCGTAGCAAATGCAGCCGATGCTGAAATACCGGCAGAACTCGTGAAAGCGCGGCTCCCCCGATTCCGCCAGGCACCGGCGGTGTTCTTCGTTCGCCGCCTCGATGTCCAGGAGCCGGCGCGTGGCCCATTCGGCGATAAACGGGCTCTGCCACGTCGGGCCCTTGGGTTCCGCGGACGGCGGGGCGCCGAAGCGCTGCTCGAACTCCGGCAGCGCCTCCGGATAAAACGCATGCAGCAGCCGGTGCAGCCCGTAGGCGTTGTTGGGAATCAGCGGCGTGATCAGCGCCAGGTCGTCGCGGGCGGAATAGCGTTCATAGGTCTCCAGCATCCGCTCCGCCCACCCCCGCGGCACGAAGACATCCTCGTCCACCTTGACGTACACCGAGTCCGGATAGCGGCGGATGCACTCGTTCTGCACCTGGCAGATGCCCCCAGGCCGCGTGCCGTCCCCCTCCACCGTGTCCCAGCCCACCTGCGGCCGCGCCGCCATGTAGCCCTCCACAAACCGCCGCAGCCGCGCCGGCACCCCGTTCAGCAGCAGCACCACGCGGTCAAATTGGGAAAAGGCCTCCGCCCGCTCCAGCATGTCCAGACACAGCCGCAGGCAGTCCAGCCGGTCGTGCGTCAGCACCATCAGAATCCGCCGCCGGGCAAACCGGCTCTCCGCCCCGCTCATGTCTTCGCCCCCCGCCCCGCCGGGTGCCGCTGGTTTTCCACAGCGTGGAAAACTCACGCCGGATTTTTCCATGCCGTGGAAATTCCTGCATCCTCCCGCCGGGCAACACGGAGGTTGCCCCTCCCGCGGCAACTACGACCGTTTGTGGCTGATCCGGAGGGGCAGGCTCCGTCCTGCCCGTTTCCTGGAACGAGTTGTGCAAGGTGCTCTGCGGAAACCTTTTTTCCATGCCGTGGAAAAACATAGCCGATTTTTTCCACGCTGTGGAAACTTTTTCCACGCCGTGGAAAATCCGGAAGGGCTCAGTGCATCCGGCCGGTGGCGCGGGTGACGTAGGCGAAGCGGTCGCGGATGGCGTCGGTGATCTGGTCCCAGGCGAAGCGCCACTGCCAGTTTCCGGAGGCCTTCCCGGGGGTGTTCATGCGGGCCTCCGACCCGAGCCCCAGCAGATCCTGGAGAGGCGTCACAAACGTGTCGGCATTGGAGCGCGACCCCAGATTGATCAGGTCCCAGTGGATTTCACGGCCATCGGTGCGCAGATAGTCGAGAATCATTTTGTTCTCGGCGTCGATCTCCTCCTGGGTCCGCGTGCTGCCGTTGCCGGCCTCGCTGTGGAACCAGCCCACCGTGGTGTCGTTGTCGTGCGTGCCGGTATAGACGCAGCAATGCGTCGGATAGCTCTCGGGGCGGAATTCGTCGGCGCGCTCGTCGGTGCCGAACGCAAACTGCAGAATGCGCATGCCGGGAAAACCGCAGTACTCGCGCAGCGCGTCCACTTCCTCCGTGATGACCCCGAGGTCCTCCGCAATGATCGGCAGGTCGCCCATGCGCTTCTTCAGCACGTCGAAAAGGTGACGGTCCGGCCCCTTGACCCATTTTCCGTCCATGGCGGTCAGGGCGTCGCCGGGCACCTCCCAGTAGGCCTCGAAGCCGCGGAAATGGTCAATGCGCACAATGTCCACCATCTCGAAGACGCGTTTGAGGCGGGCCATCCACCAGTCGTAGTTCTGGGCCTTGTGGGCCTTCCAGTTATAGAGCGGATTGCCCCAGAGCTGGCCGGTCGCGCTGAAATAATCCGGCGGCACCCCCGCCACCACGCTCGGATGCCCGTCGGGCCGAAGGAAAAACAGTCCGGGATGCGCCCAGACATCCGCGCTGTCGTGAGCCACGAAGATCGGAATGTCCCCGACGAACTGGATCCGCCGTTCGGCGCAATACGCCCGCAGCTGTTTCCACTGCTGCTCGAAGAGAAACTGGATGATCCGGACATGACGGATTTCGACGGCGTAGGTTTGGCGCGCCACGGCCAGGGCGGCGGGATCCCGCTGGGCCAGCTCCGGCTCCCACTGCGTCCACGGCACGCCCCCGTGGGCATCCTTCAGCGCCGCAAACAGCGCGTAGTCCTCCAGCCAGCCGGCGTTCTGCGAGCAGAACGAATCGAATTCCGCCTGGAGCCGGGCGGATGCCTTGGCCGCAAACCCCTTGCACACCGTTTCCAGCACCTTCATACGGGCAATGATCACCGGCCCGAAATCCACCCGGTCGGCGGGGAACGACGGAAAGCGCTTCAGTTCCGCCGGATCCAGCAGGCCGTCCTGCACAAGCCCGTCCAGGCTGATCCACAGCGGATTGCCGGCAAAAGTCGACGGCGACTGATACGGGCTGTCGCCGTAACTGGTCGGCCCCAGCGGCAGAATCTGCCAGATCTTCTGCCCCGTGGCCTGCAGAAAATCAGCGAACCGGCGGGCTTCGGGCCCGATTTCACCGATGCCATAGGGCCCGGGCAGGGACGTGGGGTGCAGCAAAACACCGGACGCTCGTTCAAACTTCATATATAAATCTCCACCGACCCAACTGTCGAAACGCTATATCCTGCCACAGCTCCCATGGTTTGTCGAAGCGTTTTATTTGGGCTGTTTTGGGGCGCTTCGGCGATTCGGTTCCAATTCCCATCTGTATTTGCATCCCATAGGGTTTTCTGGAGGGGCAGGCTCTGTCCTGCCCGGTTTGGGCAGAATCGCCGTTGCCAAGGCGGGCAACACGGAGGTTGCCCCTCCAGTTTCAGGATT
>CAZHSS010000116.1:0-5476 GCA_964535205.1 uncultured Verrucomicrobiota bacterium | reverse complement strand
GGAAAAATATTTTCCACACTGTGGAAAAAACAGGCCGAATTTTCCACAGTATGGAAAAATATTATGGGGATTTTCCACGCTATGGAAAAATTTAATGCGAGTTTTCCACAGCATGGAAAACTCAACGAAAAGGCCGGTTTGCGGGGTTGCCGCAGCGGTCGCTGGCCTCCCTCGCTCGCCGCGTAGGATCGCGGCGCTATAGACCTCGCGTTCGTCCTGTTCCTTGCAGCTTGGACTCCATGCCTTTGGCGTGGCAAGCGCTACTCGGCTGTTTTCAGGCTGTTTTCTAGAGGATGTAGAGCGGAGCGAGCGCGGCCCGATCACGAAGTGTGTCGGGATGAGGGCGGGGGGGGGGGGGGGGGGGGAGGGGATTCAATGTCCAATATTCAATTTCAATATCCAATATCCAAGGGGGGACGACAGGAAATGGGCGGTGAGGGGCTCGAACCCCCGACATTCACGGTGTAAACGTGACGCTCTGGCCAACTGAGCTAACCGCCCGGGAAATGCCGAAACCATACGCCTGTTGCGCGCGGCGCGCAATCCCTTGTTCCGCGTACGCATCAGCGATTGGATGTCTCTTTGACGACATAGGGACGTAACGGCTTGCCGTCGCGGCACGCGGCTCCTGTCGCGTGGGGTTATCCAGGATTCGCGCGGGACGGGAGCCCCGCGGTACGAGGAAGGAAGCGCGCGGGACGGGAGCCCCGCGCTACGAGGGGCAAGCCTGAGGGGGTATGAGCTGCCCGATCCGGCAACGGCCAACCTGCGGGACCCGGCTGAGATCCCTCGACTCCGCTCGGGATGACAGCCACAGCCTTCGTGGCACGCGGCTCTGTCGCGTGGGGTTGGAAGGAAGCGCGCGGGACGGGAGCCCCGCGGTACGAGGAAGGAAGCGCGCGGGGCTGAGCCCCGCGGTACGAGGGACGCACACTTGTTCCGCGCGGCGGGAAAATCCGGGTTGATGGACGGGGGATTCGGGGGTAGATTCAAGCGATTTTGTTGTGCGGAGAATGAGATGAATTCAACCAACCCCAAGGGGCCGGCGCCCTATCCGGTGATTGACCCGCTGGAATGCAAAGCCTGCGGGCGGTGCCTCCTGGCCTGTCCGAAAAAGGTCATCGAGATGGGCCAGGAGCTGAATGCGCGCGGGTATACGTTTGCCCGGTACCGGGGCGCGGGCTGCATCGGCTGTCTGAACTGCTTCTATGTCTGTCCGGAACCGAACGCCATCGAGGTGCACCTGCCGGCCAAGGAGGCGCAGTAGCCATGGCGACACAACTGGTCAAGGGCAACACGGCGGTCATCATCGGGGCCCTTTATGCGGGCTGCGACAGCTTTTTCGGGTATCCGATCACGCCGGCGAGCGAGATTCTGCACGAAGCGGCGAAGAAGTTCCCGGCGGCGGGGCGGCGCATGGTCCAGGCGGAGAGCGAGGAGGCGGCGATCAACATGGTGTTCGGCGCGGCGACGACGGGCCGGCGGGCCATGACGGCGTCGTCGGGGCCGGGCATCAGCCTGAAGTCGGAGGGGATTTCGTATCTGGCGGGGGCGGAGCTGCCGGCGGTGATTGCGGATATCATGCGGGCGGGGCCGGGGCTGGGCAACATCGGTCCGGAGCAAGGCGACTACAACCAGGTGGTGAAGGGGGGGGGCCACGGCAACTACCGCAACCTGGTGCTGGCGCCGGCGAGCGTGCAGGAGATGTGCGACATGACGATCCGGGCGTTCGATCTGTCGCAGAAATGGCGCATGGTGGCCGTTGTGCTGGCCGACGGCGTGCTGGGTCAGATGATCGAGCCGCTGCGCTTTCCGGAGACCAGCGTGGAGCCGGTTACGGATACGGGCTGGGCGGTGGACGGCACGGCGGAGACGCGCCCGAACGTGGTGTCGTCCATTTTTCTGGATTTCAACCAGCAGGAGGAGTTCAACCGCCGGCTGCAGGACAAATATGCGGCGGTGGAGGCGGCGGAGCAGGATTCCGAGTCGTACCGGATGGAGGATGCGGAGGTTGCGCTGGTGGCCTACGGGATCAGCGCGCGCATTGCGCAGGGGGCGGTGGATGCCGCCCGCGCCGAAGGCCTCCGCGCCGGCCTGTTTCGGCCCAAGACGCTGTATCCCTTCCCGAAGGACGCGTTGAATGCATTCGTGGAGCCGGGCGGGAAGCAATTGATCTGCGTGGAGATGAGCAACGGCCAGATGCGCGATGACGTCAAGCTGGCCATCGAGTGCCGCTGTCCGGTGCACCTGGTGAACCGGATGGGCGGCAACCTGGTCACGGAAGAGCAGGTGCTGGACCGGCTGCGCGAAGCGGCGCGAACGATGTAAGGCGGAAGAGGAAGCCATGGAACAGGTGATTCAGACCCGGGGGCTGTACAAGACATTCCCGCGCAAGGGCGGGTCGGCGCAGACGGCGACGCACTACTGTCCGGGGTGCGAGCACGGCGTGCTGCACAAGCTGATCGGCGAGGCGCTGGCGGACATGGACCTGCAGGACCGCACCGTTGTGATCAGTCCCGTGGGCTGCTCGGTTTTCGCCTACTACTATTTCGACACGGGCAACGTCCAGGTGGCTCATGGCCGCGCCGCGGCCGTTGGCACGGGCATTTCCCGCACGAGGGACCACGCGGTCGTGGTGTCGTACCAGGGCGACGGCGATCTGGCGTCCATCGGCCTGAATGAAACGCTGCAGGCGGCGAACCGCGGCGAAAAGCTCGCGGTGTTCTTCGTCAACAACACCGTGTACGGCATGACCGGCGGGCAGATGGCCCCGACGACGCTGGTCGGCGAAAAGACGGAAACGTCGCCGGACGGCCGCGATCCGCTGCACGCGGGCTACCCGCTGCACATGGCGGAGCTGATCGACCAGCTGAAGGCGCCGGTGTTCATTGCGCGGGTGTCGTTCTCGAACATGGCCAAGCTGCGCCGGGCGCGGCAGGCGATCCGCAAGGCGCTGGAAATCCAGCGCGACGGGAAGGGCTACGCCTTTGTCGAGGTGCTGATGGCCTGCCCGACCAACCAGAAAATGAATGTCGAGGAGGCCACGCGGTTCGTGGCCGAGCAGATGGAGGCGGAATTTCCGCTGGGGGTGCTGCGCGACCGGGCGGAGGAGGCGGCGCCGATCGTCCGTGCCGAGAGCGACTACCGCAAGGAAACCCTTGACCGTCTGCTGGGGCTGGACACGGACCGCGCGCCGGATGCCGAGCTGGATCCCGCCGCCCCGTCGTTTCATGTCAAGATGGCCGGGTTTGGCGGGCAGGGCGTGTTGAGCATGGGGGTGATTCTGGCCCGCGCCGCCTGCCAGGCGGGCAAGTTCGTCTCGTGGTATCCGTCCTACGGTCCCGAGCAGCGGGGAGGCACCGCCAACTGCGGCGTGGTGATTTCCGGCCAGCCGATCGGCACGCCGGTGGTGACGGCGGCGGATGTGCTTGTGGCGATGAACCGGCCGTCGCTGGAAAAATTCGCCGGGGAGGTGAAGCCCGGCGGGTGGCTGCTCTACAACGCAGCGATCGGCGACTTTGACGCGCCGGCGGGCGTTCGCGCCCTGGCCGTGCCGGCGGCGGAACTGGCGAAGGAAGGGGGCAGTGTCCGCGCCGCCAATACCGCCATGGTCGGCGTCATGGCCGCCCTGGGCGGCTTCGGCCTGCCGGAGCAGGCCTATCGCGAAGCCTTTGTCCGTCAATTCGCCGGCAAGGAATCCGTGGTGAAAACCAATCTGGCGGTGTTTGAACTGGCCCGGCAGTGGGCCGCCCGGCCGCGAACCTGATCCCGCGAATGGGGGGGGGCGGAGGCGGAACGGCTCAGGTTTTTTCGAAGAGAAGCAGGGTGCGGGGGGAGTTGCGGATGGATTCCCGCCGCAGAAGCCGGAAGGATTTTCCGAACACATCCAGGCAGTGGTTCAGGGTGACGTGATCGAACAGATTCACGCGGAATTCGATCAGCCGGCGGAACATGACGTCGTCGGTCGGGACGAATTCCAGGATGAGATGGCGCCGGGTCAGCGCGGCCAGCAGGTCGCGGATGGCGGCCATGGGGAGGTTGGCGCCGACGAGGAGATGGTGGATGACGGCGAGGGCCAGGACGCAGTCGGGCCGGGCCCGCTCCAGGAAGGAAGGCCGTTCGGCGTTCAGGTAGCCGATGCCGGGGGTGGGGTTGGCGATGTCCACGACCATCGGGGTGATGTCCGCGGGCTCCTGCCGGATGCGCTGGTACATCTGCTCGACGGCGCCGATATCGAAATCGGTGGCGAGGACGGAGGCGCCGCAGGCGGCGGCGATGCGCGAGTAGTCGCCGGTGTTGCAGCCGATGTCGAGCACGGAGGCGGCCCGCGCGTCCTGGAGATATTCTTTCACCAGCGCTTTTTTCGAGGTTTCGGCCTCGTCGTCATAGGAGCAGATCCGGGTGTAGTCGCCCCAGACGGTTTCCGGCGCGATGGACCTGGCCAGGGCGTCGATTTTGCGGTCGAGGCGGCGCAGGGTCATTTGCTGCGCGGCGGGATGGCCGGCGGGCGCGCCGCCGGGAGCGGGGGCGGAGGGTCTGGGGGCGGAGGCCTTGCCGGCCTTGACGCGACGCTCGAGGGCGAAGGGCAGGCCGATGTCGAAGAGCAGCCCGGGGCTCCAGCGCTGTCGCCAGGAAAACGCCTGGCCGACCTGCAGGGTGGAGCGCCCGTCGAGGCTGGGCAGAAAGTACGAGCGCAGATCCCAGCCGGCGCGTTTCACGAGCAGCAGGGGATAGAGGAACATCCGGTTGAACTGGCCCAGGGCGAACCACAGGTCCAGCCGCGCGGGTTTTTCAATGGAGGTCAGGTCGATGAAGACCGGCTTGCCGCGGACAAACTGGATGTTGTAAGCGGTGGCATCCTTGAGGGACAGCCCGAGATCGAGCAGTTCGCGCTGGAGTTTCAGCGTCAGGCGGCCGGCGTCGGCCAGCATGGAGACAGACCACTCGCAGGGGTAGGTGATGGGCGCGATCCGGTCGTGCTCCACGAAGGCGGCGAACCCGGGATGGGCGGAGTTGAGTTCGGCAAGCAGGGCCGGCTCCTCGACAAAGCGGGTCCCCACGACGAGGCCTTCCCGCGCCCAGCGGGCGAGGTGCCCCTGGACATTGAGAGAGCGCAACAGGTCCGCGGCCGCCGCGTCCAGCGCGCGGAAGATGCGTTCCCCGTGTTGAAAGACATATCCGCTGGGATCGCGGAAGGAACCGGCCACGCGGGTCATGGGGCTATTCCGGCTTCGGGGAATCGTCGGCCGGCGTCTTGGCGGACGGTTTTCTGCCGGTGAAGAGCGCTTTGATCCGGCTCCAGAAGACGGCGATGCCGCCGATGCAGGAGGCCAGGATGACCTGGATCAGGATGCTGCCGCTGCCGGGATCGATATAGGCGAGAAACATGGGGATACTCCTGGTGTGAATTGCAGACTGGGGAGTATAGGCGGACCGCCCGGGGGCACAACAAAAAAACCGCCGGAAAGGCGGCGCG
>CAZHSS010000115.1:0-5529 GCA_964535205.1 uncultured Verrucomicrobiota bacterium | reverse complement strand
AAGGCAGGCCTGCGGGACCCAGCCGAGATCCCTCGACAGGCTCGGGATGACAGCCATAAGGATTAAAAGGCCTTTTTGAACGGCATGTACCAAATCGCAGATGCGCCCAGCGGGCCGGGGCGGCGGGCGCCGATTGCTTTTTCATTGTGTTTTGCGGGGGAGCGGGCAGAATGACGTGTGGAAATCTGGAGGATTCTGTCATGCGCAAACTCATTATTCCGGCGGTGTTGGCGGCGGTGCTGACGATTGTTTCGGGGGCGGCAGCCCAGGAAACGGCGATGTTTGAATCGAACTACAACGCGGTGCTGAGCCGGTTGCAGAGCATGGGCCACGGGTACTACTCGCAGCAGGAGTGGGCCGAGGTCGAGCAAAGCGTGAACGATCTGATGGCGGATGCCGCGCAGCGGCGCGACGGCGAGGCCATCGTCAAGGCGGCGCTGATCAAGGCGATGGTATTGAGCGACATGCGGCACGCCCACGAGGAGGCCGTGAAAGAGCTGCGCCGCGCCCGCAAGACCGTCCAGGACATGCCGGGGGTGGATGCGTCGCGTCTGTACGTGAAGGAAGCGGAAGTGCAGGCCGCGGCGGGCGATGCCGCCGCCGTGCAGAAGCTGATCGAGGAGTACAAGGCCAGCTCCTACTACAAGCCGCAGCCCTATGCCTGGTCGGGCGGCACCGGCCCCGGCGATCCGCTGGTGCTGACGCGTCCCGGTGCCCCCGGAAAAGATTCCCTGCCGTTGTCCATCATGGAAAGCGCCCAGGCGCGCGCCGCCGCGGCCGCCGGCGTGGCGTTCCCCAACGCCGTCTTGACGGATCTTCAGGGGCAGCCCCTGGCCATGTCCGATCTGCGCGGCAAGGTCGTGGTGGTGGATTTCTTTGCCCGCGGCTGGAAGAATTGGGAAGACGACCGCGCGCTGATGCGCGACCTGTGGGGCCGCTACAACACGCACGGCTTTGAGATCGTCAACATCTGCCTCGAACGCAACGCCGCCGGCCTGGAAACCGCGGGGCTGCCCGGCCGGGTCATTCCCGGCGCGCCGGATCTGGCCCGTTCGATGGGCGTGTTCGGCGACCGCACGACGTTCCTGGTGGATGCGGAAGGGCGGGTCATCGCCCGCAATCTGCGCGGGCAGGACCTGGCCTTCGCCGTGCGCCGCGCCCTCGGGCGCTGAGCCCGGCCCCGCATGGCCTCTCCGGTCTTTCATGGACTGGCCGGCGCGGGACTCGCCTATGCGCTGGCGGCCGATGCGCGCCTGCCGCTGAACGCCTCCCTGCGCCGGGCCGCGCCGCTGATGACGGGCGCCGCGGCGCTGGCGTGCCTGCCCGACCTCGACTATCTGCCGGGAATCGCAACCGGCTCCCTGAATGCCTTCCATCAGCAGGGCACGCACAGCCTGGCCTGGGTCTTCCTGGCCGCCGCCGCCGTCTGGCTGGCCGGGCGGATCTGGAAGCCGGCCCGCTTCGGGTGGCGCGCCTTCGGTTTTCTGGTGCTGCTGATCGGCAGCCATCTGGCGATTGACCTTGTCACCGCCGATCACGCGCCGCCGTACGGCATTCCGCTGTGGCAGCCGTTCACGGACCGGCCGGTGCAGGCGCCGTTCGCCCTGCTGCCCGCGTGGGAGAAAGCCGCGCTGCGCGACCTGTGGAGCCCGGCCAATGCGCGCCCCTTCGCGATCGAACTGACGGCGGGCCTGGCGGCGGCGGCCGGGTGCGTCGCGGCAAAGAGAAGCTGGACGCGGCGGCGCGCCGCGATATGATGCCACCATGACCGAACCGCTCCCGACCCCCGACATGCCCGAGACCCTTGGCGTCATCGCCGGCCGCGGCACCTATCCGTGGCAGCTGGCCCGGTCCGCCCATGCCCAGGGCGTCAAGCGCGTGGTCGCCTTCGCCTTCCGGCGCGAAACCGAGTGGGCCATCGAGCGCTATGCCGACGACGTCGTCTGGCTGCGGCTCGGCAGCCTCGGCGCGCTTCTCGATGCCGTCCGCGAAAAAGGCATCTCGCACATCGTGATGGCCGGGCAGATCAAGCCCACGCGCCTGTTCAGCCTGCGGCTGGACGCCAAAGCGCTGTCCATTCTGCGCACACTCAAAACCCGCAACGCGCATACCATTTTCGGGGCCATCGGCGACGAGCTGACCAAAATCGGGGCCGAGCTGCTGCCGGCCAGCCGGTTCATGGAGACCGAGATGCCGGACGCCGGTGTGCTGGGGCGCCGCGCTCCCGACGAGCGCGAATGGGCCGACATCCGTCTCGGCGCCCGGGCGGCCAAGGTGACCAGCGGGCTGGAAATCGGCCAGACGGTTGTCGTCAAGGAAGGCACAATTCTGGCGGTCGAGGGGTTCGAAGGCACCGACCAGACCATTCTGCGGGCGGGCCGCCTGGGCGGGCCGGGGGCGGTGGTGATCAAGGTCGCCAAGCGCGGCCACGACATGCGCTTCGACATCCCCATCATCGGCGAACGCACGTTCAAGAGCCTGAAGAAAGCCCGGATCTCCTGCCTGGCTGTCGAGGCCAACCGCACGATCCTCCTGGCCCGCGACAAGCTGGTGGCCGAAGCCGACCGGCAGGGCCTCGCCTTTGTGGCGTTCGATGCCGCCGCCGCGGCCGCCGACGCCGGCCCGGAAACCCAAGGAACCGCCTCATGACTGAGTCCCGAAAAATCCGCACCGGCGTCGTGGGCGTCGGCAGCCTTGGACAATGGCACGCCCGCATCTATTCGGAAATGGACGACGTGGACCTGGTCGGGGTGTATGACGCCGACGCCAAGCGCGCCCGGGAAATCGCCGAACGCTACCACACCGCGGCGTACAAGACCGTGGACGAGCTGGCCGGCGTCTGCGAGGCGCTGAACATCGTTGTGCCGACGGACAAGCACCGCGCCGTGGCCGGCCGCCTGATCGAACAGGGGCGGCATGTTCTGGTCGAGAAGCCCATTGCCGCCAGCACGGAAGAAGCCGAGGAACTGGTGGAACTCGCCCAGCGGCACCACGTGATCCTGCAGGTCGGCCATGTCGAGCGGTTCAACCCGGTGCTGACCGTGATCAACCCCGCCAAGCAGAAGCCGCTCTACGTCGAAGCGCTGCGCATCGCGCCGTACCCGCCGCCGCGCTTCGGTCTGCTGCCGCGCGGGACCGAGGTCAGTGTCATTCTTGACCTGATGATCCACGATCTTGAGATCATCCTGCACCTGGTTCAGTCGAAGGTGGTGGACATCCGCGCGGTCGGCGTGCCGGTGCTCAGCAAGAGCGAGGACATCGCCAACGCGCGCCTGCGTTTTGAAAACGGCTGCATCGCCAACGTCACCGCCAGCCGCATCAGCATGGAAAAACAGCGCAAGATCCGCATGTTTCTGCAGGATGCCTACATCTCCCTCGACTACCAGGAGCAGACCGGCAAGGTGCTGCGCAAGAAGCTGCTGGGGATCGAGAAGACCGACATTCCCATTCACAAGGGCGAGCCGCTGGCGCTGGAGCTGCGGGCGTTCGTGGACTGTGTGCGCAACCGGTCCGAGCCGGTGGTGAGCGGCGAGCATGCCGCAGAAGCCCTTCAGCTGGCCGTGGCGATCTGCCAGAGCATCCGCAAGGGCCAGACCTGAAGGGGCGGCCGCCGATGAAAAAGCTGATGATCGTGGCGGGGGAGGTGTCTGGCGACCAGCATGCCGCCCGCCTGGTACGCGACCTGCGGGCCGCGCGCGGCGACGTGGAGATCACGGGCATCGGCGGCGAGGCCCTCCGGCGCGAAGGCGTCCGCACGCTCTACGATGTCTGCGACATGGCCGTGGTCGGCTTTCTCGAAGTGGTTTCGCGGCTGGCCTTTTTCCGCCGCGTGTTCCGGCAGATGGCGGAGCGTCTGGAGTCCGACCGTCCGGACGCCCTGTTGCTGGTGGATTATCCGGGGTTCAACCTGCGGCTGGCGGCAAAGGCCCGGGCCCTGGGCATCCCCGTGCTCTACTATGTGAGTCCGCAGGTCTGGGCCTGGCACAAAAGCCGCATTCCGAAAATGGCTCGGATCCTGGATCTGCTGATGGTGATTTTTCCCTTCGAGGTGGACGTGTTCAGGGGCACGGGCCTGAAGACGGTATTCGTGGGGCATCCGCTGGTGGAATCCGTCAAGCGCACGCTCTCCCGGCCCTCGCCGGAGCTGCCGTGGCCAGCGGGCGAACGGCGCATCGGCCTGCTGCCGGGCAGCCGCCGGCAGGAGATCCAGCGCGTGCTGCCGGCGATGCTCGCCGCCGCCCGGGAACTGCGCCGCCGGAATCCCTCAACCGCCTTCCTGATTCCCGCGGCCAGCCCCGAGATCCGGGAGCAGATCGCGCGGCAGCTCGACGCCCTGCCGTCGGACGACCGCGCGGCGGTCGCGGTCGTGGACGGACAGATGCGGGAGATTCTCCGGCAGGCGCGCGCCGCCATGGTCTGTTCGGGAACCGCCACCGTCGAAACCGCCCTGCTTCACTGTCCCCTGATCGTGGTGTACCGCACGGCGGCCCTCACGTACTGGTTCGGGCGCCGGATCATCCGCGTGCCGTGGCTGGGGATGGTCAATCTGATCGCCGGGCGTGAGCTGTGTCCGGAATTCATCCAGGGGGCGGCCCGGCCCGGGGCGATGGCCGACGCCGTCGAAGCGCTGGCGGCCGACACCCCGGAACGGCAGATTCAGCTCGCCGGCCTGGCGGAAGTCGAGCGCGCCCTGGAAGGGCAGGGCGACATCCCCTCGGCGGGCCGCCTCGTCGCCGACGCGCTGGGGTGAACGTCAGTCCTCGAGTCCGAGCTTCCGGAGCTTGGGGCGGATGACGGCAAGGCAATAGGGGGCGCGGCGGTTCAGGCGGTAATAGTCCTGGTGGTAGTCCTCGGCGGGCCAGAAGACCGGAGCGGGGGTGATTTCGGTGACGATTTTCCGCGCATGGCGGCCGGAGGCCTCTTCGGCCTCCAGCGATTCCCGGGCGGCGGCGGCCTGCGCCTCCGAGTGGGTGAACACAGCAGACCGGTACTGGGTGCCGACATCCGCGCCCTGCCGGTTGAGCTGGGTGGGATCGTGGGCCTTCCAGAACACGTCCAGGAGGGAGCGGTACGAGATCCCCTGCGGATCGAATTCCACCCGGATGGCCTCGGCATGGCCCGTGGTCCCCGAGCAGACCTGGGCATAGGTGGGATTTTCCACATGCCCGCCGGTGTAGCCGGAGGTGACCCGGCGTACGCCGGGCTGCTGCCGGAAGATTTCCTCGATGCACCAGAAACAACCGCCGGCGAACGTGGCGGTTTCGGTTCGGTCGGCTTCGGTCATGGCGTCTCCGGGTTGAGCCTGCGTGGCCGATGCCGCGAGGCAGATCAGGACGATGTACGGAATTTTCATGCGGCAACCCTACCGCATGCGGACATGTCTTGCTGGAGATTTAGACAGACTTAACAGGAAAACAGGAAAGATCAGGAAAACAGGAAAAGACATATGGGGTTCAAGAGATACAAGATCCCCATTCTTCCATCCTGTAAATCCTGTCTAATTTCTCGCTCAATAGAGGCGATGGGGAA
>CAZHSS010000114.1:0-5554 GCA_964535205.1 uncultured Verrucomicrobiota bacterium | reverse complement strand
CAAGCCAACCCGCAGCAAAGCCAAATAGTTACGCCTTAAGTTGACGCGCATGGCCTGTGGTGGAAAACCCAGGAAAACAGGAACAGGCGGAGGGGGATGGCTTACGGGGACGGGGCGATGGAGAAATCCACACGGACCGGCAAATGGTCTGAACCGGCATCTGGACCCACTTGATGGTCATGGATGGCGATGCCGGGCGAATGCATCACGTGGTCGAGGGGGATCCAAAGCAACGGAAGGGGGGCCGGCCAGGTTGGGCGGATGGAGCGGCCTTGGGCCGAGTTTCGCAGGCCGCTGTTTTGTGCGAATCGACGATAGACAGGCGACCAGGGGGTGGTGTTGAGATCGCCGAGAAGCAAGACGGGGCCGGACAGGGAGGTGAGTTCGCGCGCCATCCAATCGAGATGCCGGTTACGTTCCGCGGCCAGCATGGCATTGCCCGGGGGCATGGGATGGGTGGCGACAACAGCAAGGCGCTGGAGTCCAATCCGGCATTCGGCGAAAACCGACGGAATGTCCACCATGCCGAAGGGGACGATGCGGGAGGATTCGATGGGATGGCGGCTGAAAAGGCCGATGCCGAAGTTGTCGTGGCGGGGAGCGGCCTTGCGATAGGGATAGCTTTCCAAAGCCGGGGCGAGCGCGTGGAGCCAGCGGTCGGAGATTTCCTCCAGCACGAGGATGTCCGGTCGGCTGCTGGCGATGATGGCCCCGACGGCGGCCGGATTGCCGCGATGGCTATTGACGTTGATAAGCATTGCCCGGAAAACAGAAGAGGCGTTGGAAGGTGGCGGGGCGGGGGGAAGCCGGAAAAGCAAAACAGGCAGAGCATTGACCAGCGCCATGGCCAAAGCGCCGGCCGCGGGGCGGGTCTTCCGTCCCGCCGCGAAGACCATGGCCAGCAGGAGAAAACACAAAGCGAATTGCACGCGGAAGTGGGAGAGGATTTCAAGCCACCAGGCGAGTTCGCCCAGGAATCCTGCCAAACTAATGATGGCGGCGACGAACCCGAGGGCGCCCAGCAGGCCCCAGAACCCGAGTCGCATGGACAGGCGGCTCATGCCTCCGCCGGGAGCAGAACGGCGACAAATTCACCCTTGAGGGAATGGGTGGCGCAGTGGGCGCGGAGCGTGGCGCGGAGGTCGCGGGGCAGGACATCCAGCAGGGCGTAGGGTGCGGGCGAGGGCTTCATCTTCTATAGAGGAAGAGTGGCGGATTTCCCTGAAGAGGGGAAGGGGAAAAGGAGGAGGCCGGAGGACAGGGGGCAGAGGGCAGAGGACAGAGGACAGAGGACAGGGGGCAGAGGTCAGAGGACAGGAGACAGGAGACAGAGGGCAGGGGACAGGGGACAGTCGAAGCAGGAAAACAGGCTTGTCCGCCTGTGGTGGAAAACCCAGGAAAACAGGAAAGAGGAAGGGAAGGGAGAGGGTGGGGGCGGAGGAACAGGCAGAATATTCAATATTCAACAGAGCAATATTCAATCATCAAGGGAACAGCCGGGACAGCCGGGACCTACGGATTTTACGGATCCCGACCTCTTGCAGAGTCGGGACGTATGGACAGGAAGGGAAAGGGATGAAGGCCGATGTCCGAGATTCGAAGTCAGGCCATCGACCACCAACCATCAACCACCGGGGCGCGGGGCACGGATGGAAATGAAGAGGGGAAAGAGGAGGATGTAGGCGGAAAAATCAGCAAAAGCGGGGAATATAGAGGCGAGGAGTGGAAAATGGGCAAAATAATCACAAAAATGGTCATTATACGTAAAAAACAGCCTCAAAACGGCATAAAAGTTGTCAAAAAACGCAATAAAGAATAAAATCGGAGCTTAAAAGGCAAAAATAATTCATAACAGCTTCGATTTTTCTTGCATTGCGGTAAAAATGAGTAAAAATGTCGTCAAATTGAATGGAATATCCATTTGGAGGCAGCCATGAGTGAACATCAGATGAATGGAGCGGAAGCGCTGATCCTGAGCCTGGAGAAGATCGGGATCGAGGTGGCGTTTGGGATACCGGGGGGCTCGGCGATTCCCCTGTACGATGCGATGTACAAGGTAAGGAAGAAGATGAAGTTCGTGCTGGTGCGCCACGAGCAGGGGGCGGCGCACATGGCGGACGGGTATGCGCGGGCGACGGGGAAGCCGGCGGCGGTGCTGGTGACGAGCGGGCCGGGGGCGGCGAACACCGTGACGGGGATCATGACGGCGTACATGGATTCGGTGCCGATGATCGTGGTGACGGGGCAGAGCGTGCGGGGGATGCTGGGCAAGGACGCGTTCCAGGAGGCGGACATCTTCAACCTGACGATGCCGATCGTGAAGCACAGCTATCTGCTGAAGAATGCCAATGACATTCCGCGGGTGCTGAAAGAGGCGTACCACATCGCGACGACGGGTCGGCCGGGGCCGGTGCTGATTGACGTGCCCAAGGACGTGGGGACGGACCTGTGCACGGCGGGCCTGGATGCCGAGATGAATCTGCCGGGCTACCATCCGGAGCCGAAGGGCTACACGGCGGAGACGCTGCAGGCGATCGCGGATGCGCTGGCGAAGAGCCGCCGGCCGGTGATCGTGGCGGGCCACGGCGCGGTGCTGTCGCACGCGGAGGACGAACTGCGGACGCTGGCGGAGACGATGCAGATACCGGTGACATCCACGCTGCTGGGCAAGGGGGTGTTTCCGGATTCGCATGCGCTGAGCCTGGAGGGGCTGGGGATGCACGGGACGGCCTACGCGAACCGCGCGCTGGTGGAATGTGACCTGATGATCTCGGTGGGGGCGCGTCTGGACGACCGGATTCTGGGCGTTCCAGCGCTGTTCTGCCGGGACGCGGTGAAGATCCACATTGACATTGACGCGGCGGAGTTCGGCAAGCTGGTGAAGCCGGACATCCGCTGCCGGGGCGACGCGAAGACGGTGCTGCAGGACCTGCTGCCGCTGCTGGAGCCGGGCGACACGGCGGAGTGGCGCAAGGCGCTGGCGGGCTACAAGAAGAAGTGGCCGCTGGGCTATGCGAAGAAGGGCGGGCTGCATCCGCCGCAGATCATTGACGCACTGAACAAGCTGACGGGCGGCAAGGCGGTGATGACGACCGACGTGGGCCAGCACCAGATGTGGGCGTGGCAGTTCTACAAGTGCGACAAGCCGTGGCAGTTCATCAGCTCGGGCGGGGCGGGCACGATGGGCTTCGGGCTGCCGTCGGCGATCGGTGCGCAGTTCGGGCGGCCGGACGAGACGGTGGTGGCGATTGTCGGCGATGGCGGGTTCCAGATGACGATGAGCGAGCTGGCGACGGCGGCGATTCACAAGCTGCCGGTGAAGGTGTTCCTGATGAACAACCACTATCTGGGGATGGTGCGCCAGTGGCAGGACATGTTCTACGACGAGCGCTACAGCGGGGTGGACCTGGAGGGGAATCCGGACTTCGTGCAGCTGGCGAAGGCGTACGGGATCCTGGGGCTGAACCTGAAGCGGGCGGCGGACATTCCCAAGGTGCTGAAGAAGGCGCTGGAGCATCGGGGACCGGTGCTGGTGAACGTGGAGGTGGTGAAGCACGAAGAGGTGTACCCGATGGTGCCCCCCGGCAAGCCGCTGGAAGACACGGTGATGGAGCATCCCAAGAAGAAGAAGGGGCGCCCGGCGGGGCGCCGCGCGAAAACGGCCGCGACAAACGCCAACCGGGAGTAAGGAACATGAACAAGGCATTGCCGACGCATAATCTGAGCATTTACGTGGCCAACCGGCCGGGGGCGCTGGTGCGCATCGCGCAGGCGTTTTCGCGGCGGGGGTTCAACATCGAGAGCCTGGTGGTGTCGCCGGGGGCGACGGGCGACTTCTCGCGCATGACGATCACGGCCAAGGGCGACGAGTCGGGGCTGGAGCAGATCATCATGCAGTGTTCGAAGCTGGTGGACGTGCTGGCCTGCCGGGAGCATTCGGACGAAGAGGTGGTGGCGCGGGAACTGGGGCTGGTGAAGGTGGCGGTGGATGCCGCCCAGCGCGGCGAAGTGCTGCAGATCGCCGATCACTTCCGGGCCAAGACCGTGGACCTGACGGAGACGTCGATCGTGCTGGAGGTCACCGGCGGGTCCGAGAAGCTGGATGCGATGGTGGAGCTGCTGCGCAAGTTCAAGATCGTGGAGCTGGTGCGCACGGGCAAGGTCATCATGGCGCGGGGCGAGGGGGAGACCTGATCCGCGAAGGGGGGCTGGAGGGGCAGGTGGGCCGGTCCCCTCCGGGTTCTGCTGCGGGAGATGGCTTGAGATCCCTCGATAGGGCCTTGCGTAGAACGGTTGACAAAACAGACGGCCGGGGGCAGAGTCCGCATTCGGTTTAACAAGACCGTAACAAAAGTTAACAGGAGGAAATGACATGAGCATGGTGAAAGAGTTCCAGGAGTTCGCGGTCAAGGGCAACATGGTGGACATGGCCGTGGGTATCATCATTGGCGGGGCGTTCGGGAAGATCGTCAATTCGCTGGTGGCGGATGTGATCATGCCGCCGATCGGGATGCTGCTGGGGCAGGTGGATTTCAAGGACCTGGCGGTGACGCTGAAGGCGGCGACGGTGGATGCGGCGGGGGCCGAGGTGGCGGCGGTGACGTTGAACTACGGGATGTTCATCCAGAATGTGGTGGATTTTCTGATCATTGCGTTTTCGGTGTTCCTGATGGTGAAGGTGGTGAATGGCCTTCGCCGCAAGCAGGAAGCCGAAGAAGCGGCGAAGTAAAACCGGTCAAGACGCCGGGGGGGGGCGGGGAAAGACGGAATGGAAAACAACGAGAGGGCGGCCGGAATGACGCGGCTGCCGGAAAGAGACGACAGATGAAGAAGTGGATGATGATGGCGATGGTGCTGGCGGTGGCGGGTTCGGCCGCGGCGGCGGAGAAGAAGGCGAAGAAGGCGGAAGCGGACGCCGAGGCGGCGAAGGCCGGCTGGACGACGGCGCTGAATGCGGGTCTGACGATGACGGACGGCAACAGCGAGACGTTGGCGGTGAATGCCAGCCTGGTGACCGAAGGCGAGAAGGAAGGGCTGGGCTCCGTGATCGCGGGGATCGAAGCCAACTACGGCGAGAACACGGCGAAGACGGAAACCGAAAACGAAGACGGCAGCGTCACGGTGACGGAGACCGACGAGACGACCATTGAAAACGCGAAGGCGTATGTCAACGTCAAGAAGACGCTGAGTCCGAAGACGTTTGCGTCGCTGGACGGCTCGGTGCTGTATGACGACATCGCGCTGATTGACTACCGCGCGATGCTGGGGCCCGGCCTGGGTTTCTACGTGGTGAAGAACGACAAGCGCGAGCTGTCGCTGGAAGCCGGTCCGTCCTATGTCTGAGAAGCTCGACGGCGAATCCAACGACTACCTGGCGCTGCGGTTTGCGGAGCGCTACACCTGCCAGATCACCGAGACAACCAAGCTGGTGCAGTCGCTGGAATACGTGCCCGAGGCCGAAGACTTCGACAACTACCTGCTGACGGCGGAGGCGGGCATCGAGGCGGCGATCAACGACCACCTGAGCCTGCGCGTGGTGCTGCAGGACAAATAC
>CAZHSS010000113.1:0-5557 GCA_964535205.1 uncultured Verrucomicrobiota bacterium | reverse complement strand
GCTACAAGGAAAGCTATCGCGGCGCGGTCACGGAAGTGAACCTGCTGAAGAAGGTGGAGCTGCAGATCGCGGTCAACGAGGACTTCGTGAAGCCGGCGGTGGACGCCATCATCCAAGGCGCGCGCACCGGCAACATCGGTGACGGGAAGATCTTCGTGCTGGATCTGCCGGAGTGCATCCGGATCCGGACGGGCGAAACCGGGCCGGAGGCGATCGGGTAAGGGAGGGGGGGCACGGAGGGGGGAGGAATCAATATCCAATGTCCAATGTCCAATGTCCAAGTGGGAGGACGGGGGACGGAGGACAGAGGACAGGGGACAGGAGACAGGAGACAGAGAAGCAGGAAAACAGGAAACCCAGGAAAACAGGAAGAGAATAGGAAGGGCGAGAGGGGGCGGAATATCCAATTTCCAAGAAGGAAAGTGGAACAGAGGACAGAGGACAGCGGTCAGCGGACAGCCGTCAACGACCAGCGAGCAACCAGCAACCACCTTTAAAAACATAACCGAATCCTGACAATTTGGCCGTTGTAACGCGCACGGGGGTTGTGGTTTAGTGTCGGGCTTCCGGTCCGGAGCCAGACCGACCGGTTTCCGCCCCATGAACCTGCGTCATTCCATGCCGGCCGTCGCGTTGCTGACGGCCTTTGTTGCGGCGATCGGCCGCGGTGAATCTCCTCCGGACCGGCCGGTGCTGACCTTGACGGACAGCATCGAGATGGGTCTGGAGCAGGCGGCGGCGGCGCGCAATGCGCGCCGGGACGAGGACATCGCGGGCAGACGGATCGGCCAGGTGCGGGCGCAGTTACTGCCGCAGTTGAAAGCCACGGGCCGCTACACGCGCCTGGACGAGGTGGAGGCCTTTGAGTTCGACGGCGAGCGCTTCGAGATGGGGCGGGAGGACACTTACGCGGCGGGGGTGGAGGCCAGCCAGCTGCTGTATTCCGGCGGGTCGGCGGGGGCCGCGCTGAAGGCGGCGCGGCTGTACCGCGACGTGGCCCGGGCATCGGTGCAGCAGGTGGAGAACGACCTGGTGCGCGACATCCGGACGGCGTTCCACGGCATTCTGCTGGCGGACGAACAGGTGCGGGTGCAGGAGGCGTCGGTGGCGCAGCTCGAAGACCTGCTGGAGCAGACCGAAGCGCGCTACCGCCGACAAACGGCTCCGGAGTTCGATGTGCTGACGGCCAAGGTGCGGCTGGCGAACGAACGTCCGAGGCTGATCCGGGCGCGCAAGCAGGCGGAACTGGCGCGGGTGGCCTTTCGCGACCTGGTGCGGATCGAATCCGAGGATTTTGCCGTGGACGGCGAGCTGGTGTTCGAGCCGGATGAACGCGCTTTGGAGGATTGGCAGGCGCGGGGGCGGGAGCGGCGTCCGGAGCTGATCGAACTGGGCAGCCTGCTGGGCATGCGCGAGGCGGACATCCGCGGGGAACAGGGCGGGGGGCTGCCGCAGGTCCGCGCCTTTGCGGGGTACAGGGGGGAGAATCCGCAGAGCGGGTCCTCTCGCGACGAATGGGACTGGGGCTGGAATGCGGGGGTGGCCGTGGAATGGGATCTGTTCGACGGCCTGCTGCGGCGGAACCGGGTGTCGGAAAAACGGCTGGAACTGGCCAAGTCCCGGGAACTCCTCGAGGAAACCGAGCGGCAGATCGCGCTGGAGATTCAGTCGCATTATCTGGACATGCGGGAGGCCGCCGAGACGGTGACGGCCAGCGCCGAAACCGTCGCCCTGGCGGAAAAAGGCCTGGAGATCGCCCGCGCGCGGTACGAGAACGGCCTGGCGACCTATCTGGATTTTACCGATGCCAACCTGGCGCTGGCGACCGCGCGGCTGACGCGGCTGCAGGCGCTGCATGACCACATGAACGCCCTGGCCCGCCTGCGGCAGGCCAGCGGCGAAGCCTTTGAGAGGGGAGAGACGCCATGAGAGGAGTTCACTGGATTCGCCGCCGGAAGGGTTCGCTGCTGGCGTGGGGAAGCCTGGCGGTGCTGGTTGCGCTGATTGTGGTGCTGGCGTGCCTGCCCCGGCCGGAGGAGGCGTCCGCGGACGAATCGGAGAGGCCGGTGCCGGTGCGGGTGCTGACGGTGGAGCCCCGGACGATTCCGGATGTCATCGAACTGCCGGCACGGATCGAGCCGGCGCAGGAGGCGCTGCTGGCCGTTGAACGCGCGGGGCGGGTGGTGGAGCGGCGGGTCCGCAAGGGCGATGCCGTGAAGCAGGGGCAGGTGCTGCTGCGGGTGGACGGCCGCCTCTGGGACGCGGCTCGGCGGCGGGCGGAGATCGAAGCCCGCGATGCCGCGAAAGACCTGGCCCGATGGAGGGAACTGGAGAAGACGGGGGCGGTGTCCACCAGCGATTTCGAGGGCATCCTGCGCCGCCAGGAGGCGGCGGAGATTGCGCTGGAGGAGGCGCAGGTCATGCTGGGCCAGTGCGAAGTCCGCGCGCCCTTCGACGGGGTGATCGTGGACCGCTTTGTCGAGGAGGGCGACTACGCCAACGAGGGGCAGGCGGTGGTCCGTCTGGTGCGGCTGGACCGGGTGAAGGTGGCCTTTGACGTGCCGGAACAGGACATCCGGGCCGTGGAGCGCGGGCAGGAGAAGCCGTTCACGCTGGCGGCGCTTCCCGGGCGGGAGTTTGCGGGACGGGTGTCGTTCGTGTCGAGCCAGGCGGCCCGCGACAGCAACTCGTTTGCCGTGGAACTGGAAGCGGACAACCCGGACGGCGTTCTGATGGCCGGGATGATTGCCCGGGTGTCGGTGCAGCGGCGGATGCGCGAAGGGGCCGCGGTGGTGCCGCTGGCGGCGGTGGTGCCGCGGAAAGGCGAGCATTATGTGTTCGTGGAGGAGGGCGGCCGCGCGGTGCGGCGCCGGGTGCTGATCGGCGCCATGCTGGGACACGAAGCCGTGCTGGACGGCGGCGTGTCCGCCGGCGACCGCGTGGTGATCGAGGGCCACCGCGGGCTGCAGGACGGCATGGCGGTGACGGTCGTGGACCGCCTGCCGGAGGCGCCCGCCGGAGACAAATGACCCCATGATCCTGTCCAACTACGCCATCAAGTTCCGCACGGCGGTGTTTGTGTTCATCGCCGTGCTGGTCGTTGCCGGCTCGGTCAGCTACGTGACCTTGCCGCGGGAGGGGACGCCTGACATCACCATCCCCTTTGTGTATGTGACGGCCGTGTACGAAGGCACCGCGCCGGAGGAAATGGAGAAGCTGGTCACCGTCCAGATCGAGAAGCAGCTTAATGATGTCGAGGGCGTGAAGGAAATCCGCTCCACGTCGGCCGAGAACGTGGCCAGCCTGGTGGTGGAGTTCATGGCGGGGGAGGACATTGAGCAGGCGAAGCGGCGGGTGAAGGACAAGGTGGACCTGGCGAAGCCGGACCTGCCGCCGGACCTGGACGAGCCGGTCGTGGACGCCTTCAACTTCAGTTCGGACGTGCCGGTCTATATCTTTGCGCTGTCGGGATCCACCGACCTCGATCGGCTGAAGATCCTGGCGGAGGACCTGAAGGACCGCCTGGAGCGGCTGCCGGGGATCCAGAGCGCGGACCTGGCCGGCATCCGGGAGCGGGAGATCCGGGTGGAGATCGACTTGCCGCGGATGATTGCCTACCGTATTCCGCTGGGCCTGGTGATGGGCCGCATCGCGCAGGAAAACGTGACGGTATCGGCCGGCAACATCGAGGTGGCCGGCGATAAGTTCCAGGTGCGCATTCCGGGGGAATTCCAGCGGGTGCCCGAGCTGCGCGAAATCCTGCTGGCCGAGCGCGGCGGCCGGCCGGTCTATCTGACCGACATCGCGGCAGTCACGGACACATTCAAGGATCTGGACTCGATTTCGCGGCTGAACGGCGCGCCGTGCGTATCGGTGAGCCTGAAGAAGCGGGCGGGCATCAATGCGGTGCGGCTGATTGAGCAGGTCGAGCAGGTGCTGGCGGAGGCGGGCCTGCCGCCGGACGTGCAGCTGACCGAGGTGATGGACATGTCGTATTACATCGACATGATGATCCGGGAGCTGGAAAGCAACGTGGCGACGGGCTTTCTGCTGGTGGTGGTCGTGCTGCTGGTGTTCCTGGGGCTGCGCAACGCGGTGTTCGTGGGGCTGGCGATTCCGTTTTCGATGCTGACGGCGTTCACGCTGATGGCGGTGCGGGGCACGACGCTGAACATGATCGTGCTGTTCAGCCTGGTGCTGGCCGTCGGCATGCTGGTGGACAACGCGATCGTGATCGTGGAGAACATCTACCGGCTGCGGACCGAGGGGCTGACGCGCAGGGAGGCGGCGCGGCGGGGCGCAGGCGAGGTGGCCTGGCCGGTCATCACCTCGACGCTGACGACGCTGGTGGCGTTCTGGCCGCTGACGTTCTGGCCGGATGTCATGGGGCAGTTCATGGGCTTCCTGCCGCGTACGCTGATGGTGGTGCTGTCCGCGTCGCTGTTCGTGGCGATGGTGATCAATCCGGCGATTTGCTCGGTGTTCATCCAGGCGCGGCCCCGGGATGCCCGGGAGACGACGCATTGGTTCGTGGCCGCCTACGAGCGGGTGCTGCGCGCCGCGTTGCGCCACCGGCTGCCGGTGCTGCTGATGGGCTTTGCCTTCCTGGTCCTGACGGTGCAGATCTATGCGTGGCGGGATCTGGGCATCGAACTGTTCCCGGAGACGGATCCGCGCAACGCCACCGTGGACATCCAGTTCCCGCAGGGAACGAGCATCGGGCGCACCGACGTGGCGCTGCAGGACATCGAGCGGAAGCTGGCCGGGTATCCCGACGTGAAATTTTTTCTGACGACGGTCGGCGCGCAGAGCAGCGGAATGATCTATGGCGGGTCGTCGGCCACGCACCAGGGCAGCATCTACATCGAATTCGTCGAGCCCGCCGACCGGCAGACTCCGTCCCTGCAGGTGGTGGACGCCATCCGGGCCGACATCGGCGTGATTCCCGGCGCCGAGGTCAAGGTCAAGGTCGAGGAAGGCGGCCCGCCGACGGGCGAGCCGGTTTCCATCGAAATCTCCGGCGACGACTTCGACGTGCTGGAACAGGTGGCCTCGGACGTGCAGCGCGCCATCGAAACAGTGCCCGGCCTGGTGGACCTGCAGAGCGACATGGAAAAGGCGCTGCCGGAGATCCGGTTTCACGTGGACCGGCACCGCGCGGCCCTGCTGGGGCTCGACACGGCCGAGATCGGCAACTTCCTGCGCATGGCGATCTACGGCATCGAAAGCAGCCGGTTCCGCGCCGACGAGGACGAGTACGACATCACGCTGCGCCTGCCGCCGGCGCAGCGCCAGACGATGAATCTGCTCGATCAGGTATTCATTCCGACGCCCGCCGGCAGCGCGGTGCCGCTGTCATCGCTGGGGAGCCTGGAATACACCGGCGGGCGCGGGGCGATCCAGCGCAAGGGCCAAAAACGCGTGGTGACCCTCACCGGCAGCAACCAGGGGCGCGGAGTGGACAAGATTCTCGCGGATGTGCAGAAGCGAGTGGCCTCCGTTCCGCTTCCGCGCGGCTACGCCATCGAGTACACCGGCGACACGGAGGAAATGCGCG
>CAZHSS010000112.1:3872-5578 GCA_964535205.1 uncultured Verrucomicrobiota bacterium | reverse complement strand
GGCCGGTGGTGCGGGCGTAGAGGAAGATGGCGATGGCGGCGACGACGGAGAAGACCTCCATGAGGGGGTTGATGGCGGCCTTGGAGGCGACGATCTTGATCTGGCGGCGGAAGAAGTCGGCGTTGTGTTTTTCGAAGCGTTCCTGTTCGCGGTCCTCGTTGCCGTAGGCCTTGACGATGGCGGCGCCCTGGATGGCTTCCTGCTGGATGCTGGAGAGGTCGGCGATGCGTTCCTGGCCGACCTTGGCATGGCGTCGGACGCGGCGGCCGGCGATGGCGATGGGCAGGATGCAGACGGGGAAGACGGCGAGGCCGATCAGGGCGAGGCGCCAGTCGGTCAGCAGCAGGGAGGCGGCGGCGGCGATCAGCACGAAGGGCTGCTGGACCAGGTCGCAGATGACTTCGGTGATGCCGCGCTCGATCATGTAGGTGTCGTTGAGGGTGCGGGACATGAGTTCGCCGGTGCGCGAGCTGGTGAAGTACAGCAGGGGCAGGCGCAGGATTTTGCCGAATACCTCGTTACGCAGGCGCATGATGACGTGCTGGGCGATCCATTCGATGAGGTACTTGCTGAGGAAGAAGCCAAGGCCGCGGAGCACGACCAGCAGGAGGAGACCGGCGAGAAGGAGGACGGTCAGGAGGCCGTCATGGGCCATGCCGCCTTCGTACCACTGGGCGACCCACTGGGAGGCGGCTTCGTTGAGGCGGGTTTCGGAGCCGCCGAAGATCTGGACGAGGCTGCTGCGGGCGGTGCCGAGGATGCCGAAGACGGAACCGCCGAACATCATGCCGAAGAGGACGGCCAGGGTGAGGCGGAGGGGGTAGCGGCGGGTGCGGGCCAGGAGGCGCAGATAGATCTGGCGCTGGCGGGGGGTCAGGCTGTAGCGGGAGGCGCTCATTCGCCGAGGGATTCCAGGAAGTGCATGGCGTCGATGGCGGCGCGGCAGCCGGCGCCGGCGGCGGTGACAGCCTGGCGGTAGCGGGAGTCGGAGACATCGCCGGCGACGAAGACGCCGGGGAGGCGGGTGCGGGGGGGGGCTTCCGCGACCAGGTAGCCGTTGGCGTCGCACTCCAGCACGTCTTCAAAGGGGCCGGTGGCGGGGACGAGCCCGATGGCGACGAACAGGGCGCCGACGTCGAGTGTGCTGTCGGCGCCGGTGACGGTATCCTGCAGTCGCAGGGCGGTCAAATGGCCCTGGGCGGGATCGATCAGGCCGGTGACGATGGTGTTCCATCGAACATTGATTTTGGGGTTGGAGAGCACGCGATTGGCCATGATTCTGGAGGCGCGGAAGGCGTCGCGGCGGTGGATGACCGTGACGCTGGAGGCGAAACGGGTCAGAAAAAGGGCTTCTTCCATGGCGGTATCGCCGCCGCCGACGACGGCGATGTGCTGTCCGCGGTGGAAGGCGCCGTCGCAGGTGGCGCAGTAGGAGAGGCCGTGGCCGGAGAGTTCGTTTTCGCCGGGCAGGCCCAGGCGGCGGTGGCCGGCGCCGGTGGCGATGATGACCACGTCGGCATGGTGGGTGCTGCCGTCCGACAATGTCAGGTCGCCGCCGCAGGGGTCGGTGGGGAGGAATTTCTCCACGGAGGCGCTTTGGAAGCGGGCACCGAAGCGTTCGGCCTGCTTGCGCATGGTTTCCATCAGTTCAAAGCCGGGAATGCCGTCGGGAAATCCGGGATAGTTTTCGATCAGGGGGGTGGTGA
>CAZHSS010000112.1:0-3862 GCA_964535205.1 uncultured Verrucomicrobiota bacterium | reverse complement strand
GGGGGCCGCCGGGGGCGGGGCCGTCGAGCACGAGAGGGGCGAGACCGGCGCGGGCGGCATAGATGGCGGCGGTGAGACCGGCGGGCCCGGAGCCGAGGATGGTGAGCTGTTTCATGGGCCGAACGATACCAATGCCCACGCCCCCTCGCAATTCGGAATTCCGGGTTGGCCGTCGGGCGAGATGGACGTCAGAAGGCGGAGATCAGCATGGTGAGGACGGTGCTCAACGCGGCAGAATGGCATTGACCGGATGTCCCTCGAGGAATGCGCGGAAATTGCCGGCGGCGATGTCAATGAGCCGCCTGCGGGCGGCGGCGCTGGCCCAGGCAAGATGCGGGGTGATGAGGCAGTTGGGGGCGGTGAGCAGGGGATTGTCCGGCGGCGGGGGCTCGGAGGACAGGACATCCACGGCGGCACCGGCGAGGCGTTTGCCGCGCAGGGCGTCGGCGAGATCCTCTTCGACGATCAGGGGCCCGCGGGAGGTATTGATCAGGAAGGCCGTGGGTTTCATCCGGGAGAGGCGGGCGGCGTTGACCAGGCCCTGGGTTTCCGGCGTGAGGGGGCAGTGCAGGCTGACGGCATCGCTTTCGGCAAACAGCCGGTCGAGGGGCGCGTAGTCGACGCCCTCGGGCGGGGGGGCGGACATGTCGCGGCGGTGGGCGAGGATGCGCATGCCGAAGGCCCGGCCGATGCGGGCGACGGCCCGGCCGATCTGGCCCAGGCCGACCAGTCCCAGGGTTCGTCCGGCCAGTTCCACCTGCGGGGAGAGCCAATAACAGTAATCAGGATTTCGGCTCCAGCCGCCTTGGCGGACATCGGCGGAGTGCAGGCCCGCCTGATTGGTCAGCTCCAGCAGAAGGGCGAAGGCGTGCTGGGCGACGGTCGGAGTGCTGTAGCCGGGCACGTTGGAAACGACCAGCCCGCGTTCCCTGGCGGCGGCCAGATCCAGGGTATTGCAGCCCGTGGCGAGGATGCCGACATACCGCAGCCGGGGGGCGGCGGCGATGGAGCGGGCATCCAGGACGGCCTTGTTCAACATGACCGCATCGGCCTCTCGAATGCGCGCGGGGACCTCCGTCGGAGGTGTGCGGTCATGGATGTCGCAGTCGGCAAGGGCTTCGATGGGGCCCCAGGAGAGGTCGCCGGGGTTGGTGGCATAGGCGTCCAGAATCACGAGTTTCGGGCGTTTCATGCGGGGGAGTATAGACAGGTCGGCCGCTCAATTCAAGGGAGGGGGACAGCGGCCGGCCGAAGCCAGGGGGGGGGGCAGGATCAGGTTCGACAGGTTAGACTTGCGTTTCTTCAAGACATGTTCGATACTTCTATCATGAAGCAGGGTCATGTCATGGCGGTGGTGTGCACCGTTGCCGGGTTGTTGGCGGGGCTGGTGCCGGGCGGGATGGCGCAGGCCCAAGAGGGGTATCTGATGGCCTGGGGGATGAATGCCAGCGGCCAGGCGGCTGAGGTGCCGACGAACCTGCTGCAAGGGGCGGATTCCTTTGATGCGGGTTCTCATCACACGGTGGTGGCCAAGGACGGACGGGCCTGGGCATGGGGAGACAACACCTACGGGCAGCGCACGGTCCCGATTGCCGCATATGGCGATGTGAGTCATGTGGCGGCAGGCGAAACCTTCAGCCTGGCGCTGAAAAACGACGGGACCGTGCTGGCTTGGGGCGGGGGGAACAGCATCACCAATATTCCGGCGGCGGCGACCGGTCATGTGGCGAAAATCGCCGCCGGGAATCAGCATGCCCTGGCACTGACGGAGGCGGGCGCCGTAGTGGCCTGGGGAAGCAACGCCAGCGGACAGACCAACGTTCCTGCCGCACTGTCCAGCAATGTCACCGCGATTGCCGGCGGAAGACACTTCAGCATGGCGTTGAAAGATGGCGCCGTGCATGTCTTCGGCATCGAGGCCGGCCAGCCGGAGGAACACGGAATCCGGTCCGTTCCGGCGGAGGCCTCGAATGATGTCGCCGCCATCTCCGCGGGGGATTACCACGCGCTGGCGCTCAAAACTGACGGGACGGTTGTGGCCTGGGGCTATTACGCCACCAACGACATGCCGGCGGAGGCGGCGAGCGGGGTGGCGGCCATTGCGGCGGGATACTGCTTCAGCATGGCGGTCAGAACCAACGGCGATTTGCTGCTCTGGGGGCAGACGATCAACGGGCAGGTGCCGATTCCCAACTATGCCAGCAACGGCGCGACCCAAATATCGGCGGGGTTTGGGCACTGTCTCGCGGTCTGTCCGGTGCTGCCTCCGCGGTTTGTCTCCTCGGATCTGCCGTACGGCTATGTCAGCAATGCCTACAGCGGATCAGTGACGGCCTGGGCGGATCCCGCCTGCACCTATCTGGAAGCGGGCTCCTGGGGCTGGCTGAATTTGTCGGCCAGCGGGGAAATCAGCGGCATGCCGGCGGTCGAAGGCAGTACTGTTGTATATGCCGTGGCCAGCAACGAATATGGATCGGTTACCAGCGAATTGACCGTGGTGGTGTTCGACGCGCCCCAGCAGCTGCCGGTGTTCGTGACCACGAATCCGCTACCCAGCGGCACGGTGGGGGCGCCGTACGAAATGCAGATCGTGGCCAGCAACGAACCGTCCTTCACCTGGCAGAATGCCGGCGGCGGCTTCCCGCCGGGGCTGACGCTGGCGACCAACGGCCTGATCAGCGGCACGCCGTCGGGGCCGTACAATGCCTTCTTCCGGGTGCTGGCCTCCAATGAGGCCGGCGTGGTCACCAACAACTACAATCTGACGATCACCAATCCGCCGGTGCCGGTTTTCGTGACGGTAACTCTGCCCCACGGCATCGTGGGCCAGGCCTACTCCAACCGGCTGGACATCAGTCACTATCCAACCTCGGTGGTGGTGTTCTCCGGCTCGCTGCCGTCGGGGCTGGGGCTGACGTTGACCGGCTGGATCACGGGGATGCCGGTGCAGGTGCAGTCGCCGACCTTCACGGTGCGCGCGGCAAACGCGTCGGGCGAGACCAACCGGACCTATACGCTGGATGTCTTCAGCGCGCCGGTCTTCGAGACCGGGAGCCCGCTGCCGCCGGGGGCGGTCGGGGAACCCTATTCCGTGCAGATCACGGCGGAGTATGCGGACCGCTACAGCCAGGCGGGCGGCACGCTGCCGCCGGGGCTGGAGTTGGGCACCAACGGGCTGGTCAGCGGCACGCCGACAACGGCCGGGCCGTACAGTTTCACGGTGCAGGCGACAAACGATTACGGCTGGAGCAACCGGGTGTATGACCTGGACGTCGGCACCCTGCCGGCCTTCACCACGCCCAGTCCGCTGCCGCCGGGGACCAACGATGAGCTGTATGCCGTTTGGATCGAGGCCACGGATGCCGATTCGTTCAGCGTGACGGACGGCACGTTGCCGCCGGGGCTGACTCTGGCCACCAACGGGCTGTTGAGCGGGACGCCGGGCGTGGCCGGGCCGTATGCCTTCACGGTGCAGGCGACAAACGCCTATGGCTTCAGCGAACAGGCATACGAGCTGTCCATCGCCGGCCTGATTCCGCCGCGCATTCTGTCGGTCCGGGCCACCAACGGGGCCATCCGCCTGGAATGGACAAACTACAATCTGACCGGCGAGCCCGTGGTCTGGACCAATTTGGGAACGGTGACGGTTTCGCCCTGGACCAACGAGGCGCCGGTGCCTGTCCCCGCGTACTACAAGCTGCATTTGCAGACGGGTTCTCCCTGATCCGTTCTTCCTTGGAACTCCCCGTGTCCGGCGGGATTGTGCGGGGGAGAGCATCCGGGCAAAGGGGCCTGCACAGCCGGCCGGTCCTGGCGGGATTGGCCGGTTCTGGCGTCGAATTCGAAGCTTGCCTTGAACAAC
>CAZHSS010000111.1:0-5663 GCA_964535205.1 uncultured Verrucomicrobiota bacterium | reverse complement strand
AATCAAAACGAAAGAAATCCGACGCCACCACTTGACTCGCCCCATAGAAGGGCGATCCCGACTCTCCCAGCGGTCGGGACTTGCCGAGCCGGACTGTTCTGAAAACACCTTTCTTGACGCAGCCCTGGGAGGAGGTCAGCTTCCGGGGTCGTCGAGGGTTTCGCGGACCTTGGCTTCCAGTTCGGCCAGGGTGAAGGGCTTCTGGATGAAATGGATGCCGTCGTCGAGGATGCCGTGGTGGGCGATGACATCGGCGGTATAGCCGGACATGTACAGGCGCTTGATGTGCGGATGGGGATCGAGCAGGCGGGCGGCGAGGTCGTGGCCGTTCATGCCGGGCATGACGACGTCGGTCATCAGCAGGTGGATGGGGCCGGAGTGCTGGCGGGCTAGCCGCATGGCTTCGTCGGGGGACTGGGCTCCGACGACCCGATAGGCCAGGCGTTCGAGCATGGTGCGGCTGATGGCGAGGATGGCGGGGTCGTCTTCGACCAGCAGGATGGTTTCGCGGGCGGTGCCGGCGGGGGTGCGGGCGGGGGCGGGCGCAGGTTTCGGCGGGGTTTCGGAATGGCGGGGCAGGTAGACGTGGAAGGTGGTACCTTGGCCGGGCTTGCTGGCGACGTCAATGAAGCCGTGGTTCTGCTTGACGATGCCGTAGACGGTGGAGAGGCCGAGGCCGGTGCCCCCGCCGACGGGCTTGGTGGTGAAGAACGGCTCGAACAGCTTGCCGAGGACTTCCTTGTCCATGCCGCAGCCGTTGTCGGAGACGGACAGGCGGATGTAGTCGCCGGGCAGATGGGCGGGGTGAACGGCGCAGTGTTCCGGGGTGAAGGATTCCGCGGTGGTTTCGATGGCGATGGAGCCGGGGGCGGCGCCGGCGACGGCGTCGCGGGCATTGACGCAGAGGTTGGCGAGGATCTGGTCGATCTGGGAGGGATCCATCCGGACGGGGCCGAGGCCGGCGCCGGGCCGCCAGGAGAGGTTGATGTTTTCACCGATGAGCCGGCGGAGCATCTGGAGCATGCCGTGGATGGTGTCGTTGAGGTCGAGGATCTTCGGAGCCACGGTTTGCTTGCGGGCGAAGGCGAGAAGCTGGCGGGTCAGGCCGGAGGAGCGTTCGGCGGCTTTCCGGATTTCCAGCAGGTCGTCCCGGGCGGACTGCCCGGCGGCGTTGCGTTCCATGGCCAGTTCGACATGGCCGAGAATGACCTGGAGCATGTTGTTGAAGTCGTGGGCGACGCCGCCGGCGAGGCGTCCGACGGATTCGATTTTCTGCAGCTGGACGAGCTGATCCTGCAGCACGGCCCGTTCCGCGGCGTCGGCCTTGAGGGCGGTGATGTCGCGGGCGATGCCGAGGCCGACGAGCTGGCCTTCGGCATTGCGGACGGGGGCGGCATTGGTCATCTGCCAGCGCCAGTCGCCGTTCCGGTGGCGAATGCGGTACTCGATGCCGCTGATTTTGGCGCCCGCCATGACGCGCTCCAGCGCGGCCTGGCAGGCCGGCATGTCCTCCGGATGGACAATGGACTGAAACTCCCGGCCTTCCAGTTCGGGGACGCGGTAACCGAGGAGTTCCTCCACGTTGGGGGAGACATAGGTGAGGACGCCGCCGGGGGAGAGGGAGAAGACGATGTCGTTGGCGTTTTCGACGAAGGAGCGGAAGCGCTCTTCGCTGGCGCGGAGACGGGCTTCGGTTTTCTGGCGCTGGAGGATGTCCTGTTCCAGCTGTTCCATTTTGGTTTCCAGCTTGCGGACGAGCGCTTCGTTGTACTGGCGCAGGAAGATTTCTTCGGTGTCGGGAGGGGGGGGCGGGGGCGAGGCGGGGGCGGCGGCCGGGTGCGAGGCGGCGTCCAGCAGTTCCCGGATGCGGGCGACGAGGTCGTCGGGTTCCTGGGGTTTGATGATGAAGTCGTCGGCGCCGATGGAGAGGGCAAAATTGCGGTCGCGTCCGTCGGTGTAGGTGGCGGTGTAGAAGGTGAAGGGGATGGTGGCGAGGTTGGGGTCGCGCTTCCATTCGCGGCAGAAGGCGAAGCCGTCCATGACGGGCATGAGGATGTCGGAGACGACGAGATCGGGGCGGGTGCGGCGGGCGGACTCCAGGCCTTCGCCTCCGTGAGTGGCTTCGGCGACGGACATGCCGGCGCCTTCCAGCAGCAGGCGCAGGAGGTAGCGGTTCTCTTCCTTGTCGTCCACGATCAGGATGAGGGGCTTGTTCATGGGGACTCCTTGGGCGGCAGGAAGCGTTCGATGCTGTCCACGAACGTGTCCGGATCAATGGGTTTTTCGATGTAGCCGGTGCAGCCGGCTTCGAGGGCTTTTTCGCGGTCGCCGGGCATGGCGTAGGAGGTGACGGCGACGATGGGGGTTTCGCGCAGATCGGGGTTCAGGCGCAGGGCGCGGGCGACGGCATAGCCGTCGAGTCCGGGCAGCTGGATGTCCAGCAGGATGATGGCGGGATGGAGTCGGGCGGCCTCTTCGATGCCGGAGGGGCCGTCCACGGAGGAGACGACCTGATGGCCGCGCTGTTCCAGCAGGAAAGTGGCCAGATAGCGGTTCTGTTCGTTGTCTTCAATCATCAGGATGTTTCGGTTCATGGCGGGGGCGCTCCGGGGACGGGCAGGGACAGCGTAAAGACGCTGCCCCGGCCGGGTTCGCTTTGCACGGCGATGTCGCCGCCCATCAGGGCGGCGAGGCGGCGGCAGATGGCCAGGCCGAGGCCGGTGCCTTCATGACGCCGGGACAGGCCGGAATCCACCTGCCGGAAGGGCTGGAAGAGCTGTTCGATGTCTTCGGGACGGATGCCGATGCCGGTGTCGGAGACATCCAGGACGAGGCGGTCGCCGGTGATCCGGCCCCGCAGGGCGACGTCGCCGCGCTCGGTGAACTTGACGGCGTTGTTGAGCAGGTTCAGCAGGATCTGTTCGACGCGGCGGGCGTCGCCGGTCCATTCGCCGATGTCCGGGGCGATGTCGGAGCGCAGGGCTAGGGCCTTCTTTTCGGCGAGGGGGCGGACGATGCTTTCGACGCGGGCGATGGAGGCGCGCAGGTCGAAGGGTTCGCGGGCCACGTTGAGCTGTCCGGCTTCGATCTTGGAGATGTCGAGGACGTCGTTGATGAGGGCGAGGAGGTGGCGGGCGCTGTCGCGGACGATGCCGAGCTGCTTGCGCTGTTCGTCGTTGAGGGGGCCGGCCAGGCCCTGCAGGAGGATGCCGGTGAAGCCGATGATGGAGTTGAGAGGGGTGCGCAGCTCGTGCGACATGGTGGCGAGGAAGACGGATTTAAGGTGGTCGGCGGATTCCGCGCGGTCTTTTTCGGCGGCGAGTTCCTGGTAGAGGCGGACCTTGAGGATGGCGGTGGCGGCGCGGGCGGCCATGGCCTCCAGGAATTCCAGGTCGTCGCGGCTGTAGTCGCGGAGCTCCAGGCTGAGGGCGTAGAGCACGCCGAGGACCTGTCCGCCGGCGAGCAGGGGCAGGCCGGCGTAGGCCTGCAGGCGGTACTCCTCCAGCATCTGGTTGGCGCGGAAGGGATCTTCGCGGATGTCCGGGACGACGAAGGGCTTCCGGTGCTCCATGATCCAGCGGGTGGCGCCGCCCTCCGTGCGGACCCGGTCGGAGGCTTCGTTGGCGGGCTGCTGGGGCACGGTGGAGGCGCTGCAATCGAAGCGATTGTTGGCTTCGTCCCAGAGGATGACGCTGGCGCCGCCGCTGGCGGGCAGCAGGTCGGTGACCTGCCGGACGATCTGATCGAGGACGGCGCGCAGTTCGTGGGGCTGATTGATGGCCAGTTCAATCCGGGCCAGGGCCTGCTGGCGGCTGGCGAGCTGCTGGAGCGACGTGGTGCGCTCGGTCACGCGCTGTTCGAGTTCCTCGGCGCGGCGGCAGACCATGTTGTAGAGCCGGGCGTTTTCCTCGTTGCGCTGCTTGAGTTCGCGTGTGCGGAGGCCGACCTGGTGCTTGAGGGCCAGGCTCCACAGCAGGAAGGCGAGGCCGCCGGCCAGGGTGATGGCTCCGGCGGCCTTGAGCCAGGAGGGAAGGCGGAAGCGGACTTCTTCTTCCGTCCATTTCCGGAACGACTGGTAATAGACCGAGGTGTGGTCCTGCTTCATGTCCGCCAGGTGGCGGTCGAGGGCGTCGAGAACGGCGCGGTTGCCGGAGAGGGGGGCGGCGTAAAACAGGCGGGTGGGATGGAAGATGATGCCGGTGTCTTCGATAGGGGCGTCGCGCAGATGGCCGAGGCCGTAGAAGCGATGGGCGATGACGGCATCCATGGAGCCGTCCAGGAGGGCGGCGAAGGCAGCATCATAATCGGGGAAGCCGTGGAAGGTGACCGTCAGATCGAATGATTCCGCCAGGCGCTGCATGGCGTGATGCTGGACGGAGCGGTCCAGGACGGCGATGCGGGTCTGTTCGAGGTCCACGAGGGTGCGGATGCCGCTGCCGCGCCGGGCGAAGATCTGCAGCCAGCTCGACAGGGCGGCTTCCCGGTGGAAGGCGAACTGTTCTTCGCGTTCGGGCGTGAGGGCCACATCGGGCATGAGGTCGATCTCGCCCGCCGCGAGGCGGTCGAGGCCTTCGGACCAGGTGCCCCGGACATACTGGATGGTCCAGTTTTCCTTCTTGGCGATCTCGTCGAGCAGATCCACGAAGATGCCGGCGGGCCGGTCGTCTTCGGTCCAGCCCACTTTGGGGAGATTCTGGTAGAGGCCGACGCGGAGCGGAATTTCGGCGACGGCCGGGCTGCCGCCCAGGAGGGCCAGCAGCGCCAGCCCGAATGCACCTGTTCTGATCGGTTGTACCGTCATGTCCTGCCTGCCACGCGGCGGGGGAGAGATCCTGGGCGGAATCGGAATCGACAGACGGCCAGGAGGTTCTCGCGATATCAAACAAGAGTAGGCCACCCGGGCGGGCAGGGGAAGCGAAATCCGGCCGGAGGCAGACGAAAAGGCATTGTCCAGCGGGTTGCCGGCCGGTGTCGGGCCGGAGCGGCGGCGGAATGAGGGCAAAAAAGGTCCGTGCCAGGCATTATCGGGGGGGGGTAGCCTGGCACGGATGAGTGCAGATGGGAGAGGTATGGGGGGACCCTCATGATCCCATCTGCTTGCTGCGTGGTTAGCAGCAAGTTGTTAAAATTGTATTCCAAAAGAACAGAGGGGGCAATGAATCATCCCCAATTTGTATGGTGACTATACGCGAAGGTGAGGGAATGTCAACCTTCTTTGAAAAATATTTTCAATATTTTCAATATTTTCAAATGGCGTTGGCGGGGCCGGGATGGGGGAGGGTTCGACTGAGGGAGGGAAAGTTAAGCAGAATATCCTTGGGGAAGCGGTAGTCGGGGAAGGAGCGATGGCGGTGTTCGGCGACCTGCCAGGCGAGATCCAGGCGATCGGCGGCGAGCCAGGCGCGGACAAGCTGGTCCATGATGGCGACTTGGATATCGGGAGAACGCTTGAGACCTTGGGCCCAGGCCTGTTCGAGATATCGGGCAGCGGCGAGGGCATCGCCGAGGCGAAGGTTGAGGGTGCCGAGCGTCTCCAGGACGAGGGGATTGCGGGGATCGAGGCGATTGGCCTTCTTGGCATAGCGCAGGGCGGTCAAGAGCTCGCCGCCGCCATGCAGCATGGCGTAAGCGAGGTTGTTGAGGGTTTTGGGGTTTTGCGGATC
>CAZHSS010000110.1:0-5684 GCA_964535205.1 uncultured Verrucomicrobiota bacterium | reverse complement strand
CTCTGTGAGCCTCTGTGGCCCTCTGTGGTTCATCCCTGCTGTGGAAGCTGGCGGGCAGGTTAATTTCATCCTACACGTCCGGTGTTCTGAGGGGCAGCCATGGGCTTGACGAAGGACTTGCCGCGGGTCCACAATGTCCCCGATGAGCGGTTCGGCATGGTCTGAATTCTTTCGCGGGATGCCGTGGCTGTCGTGGGGCGCGGCGATCCATGTGGCGCTGTTTGCCTCGGTGCTGCTGCATGTGCTTCGGCACCGGCGGCGTGCGGATTCGACGCTGCTGTGGCTGTTCGTGACGTGGACCCTGCCGGTGGCGGGGGCGCTGCTCTATGCGATGTTCGGGGTGGACCGGGTGCCCAAGGTGCGCTGGCGGCGGGGGGTGCAGCGCCGGGTGCGCATGGACGGGGCGCGCCGGGCGACGACGGAGGAAATGCTGCCGGCGGCGTACTGGCGGTCCATGGGCGGGGCGCCGGCGACGCCCGAGGATGAATGGACCCGGGCGCTGGACCGGCCGATGGCGGCGACGCTGGACAACTTCCCGCTGCTGGGGGGCAACCGGGTTACGCCGCTGCTGACGGGAGACGAGGCGTTTCCGCGGATGCTGGCGGCGATCCGCGCGGCGAAGCACCACATTCATCTGCAGTCGTTCATCATCGGCAACGACGAAACGGGCCGGGAATTCATGGAGGCGGTCGCGGAACGGGCCCGGGCCGGGGTGCGGGCGCGGGTGCTGTACGACCGGTTCGGCTCGTCGCATGCGCTCTGGGGGGGGCTGTTCCGGAAATATCGGAACGTGCCGAACCTGACTATTGCGGGCTGGACGCAGTCCAACCTGTTCCGCAAGCAGCTGCATTTCAATCTGCGCAATCACCGCAAGGTGCTGGTGACGGACGGGGAGACGGGGTTCATGGGCGGGGTGAACCTGAACGCCTATTCGCGCAGCCGCCCCGGCCAGCCGGCGATCCAGGACTATCACTTCGAGATGAAAGGTCCGATCGTGCAGGAACTGCAGTATTCGTTTCTGCGGGACTGGCACGTGATGACGGAAGAGGATCCGGAGAAGCTGCTGAGCGCGGAGCATTTCCGGCGCCAGCCGGTGGCGGGCGAGGCGCTGGCGCGCGTGGTCAACAGCGGGCCGTCGTCGGACCTGCAGGTGGCGGTGGACATGTTCTTCAATGCGGTGAACGCGGCGCGCAAACAGGTATTCATCATTACCCCGTATTTCCTGCCGTCGGAGGATCTGATGCGGGCGCTGCGGCTGGCGGCGCTGCGGGGGGTGCGGGTGTACCTGGTGGTGCCGGAGAAAAGCAACCACTGGTACACGACGTGGGCGGCGCGGGCGATGTACGAGGATCTGCTGGAGGCCGGGGTGCGCATTTTCGAGCGCCGTCCGCCGTTCATCCACGCCAAGGCCATGACGGTGGACGACCGGATGGCCGTCGTGGGATCGTCCAACTGGGACTACCGCAGCCTGTATTCCAACTACGAGACCAGCCTGGCGGTGTACGACGCGCCGTTTGTCACGCATCTGAAGCTGCTGATGATCGAAGACCTGCACGAGAGCCGCGAACTGGAACTGGCGGTGTTCAAAAACCGGCCGGTGATCCATCGCTACCTGGAGAATTTCTGCGGACTGTTTGCGCCGCTGCTGTAGGCGGAGGGGGGGGGCAGAGGACAGAAGACAGAGGACAGGGGACAGGGGAAGTCCGGTGGAAAAAAGTTCAATATTCAACAAGAGATATCCCTGGTCGATGGAAGGGGCGGGTTTCACCCGGGCGCATCACCGTTTCATTGACCGACCAGAAATGAAACACCGTGGTTCCGTCGGCCGGCCCTTTTGGACTGCGCGGGCATGACCGCGCTTTCCCGGGCCGCGACCCTCCTGTGCCCAAGGCTACGCCGGCGGGCGGGCATGCCGCCGCATTCCAAATCGAGTCCCTCCATCCGGCCGGATATAGTCCGTCCATCGGGGATGCGCCCGTTCCACCCCGTCCGTCGTCCGGCCAACGATCAACGGGCGGGAAAGGATTGCGCGAGGGGGCGGGAAGGGGCTACAGTTGCGGTTCAAGCAATCAGGGAAGGAGAAGGAGCATGAGAACATGGGTCCGGCTGGCGGGGATGGGGTTGGCGGCGGCGGTGGCGGCGGGATGCGGCGCCAAGGATGGCGGGGACGGCCCGCGGGTGCACAAGCTGACCTACAGCATATTCTTTCCTCCGATGCACATCCAGGCCCAGACGGGCCAGGCGTGGGCGCAGGAGGTGGAGAAGCGGTCGGAGGGCCGCATCCAGATCACCGTGCATGCGGGCGGCACGCTGACCAAGGCCGACCAGTGCTGGCAGGGGGTGCTGAGCGGGGTGTCGGACCTGGGCATGAGCTGTTTCGCCTACACGCCGGGCCGTTTTCCGCTGCTGGAGGCGCTGGATCTTCCGCTGGGCTGGCCGGACGGCCTGACGGCGACGCGCGTGGCAACGGAACTGGCGACAAAGTACGAGCCGGAAGAACTGCAGGGGGCGAAAATCCTGTATGTCCACGGGCACGGCCCCGGCATTCTCGCCACGAAAAAGCCGGTGCGCCGGCTGGAGGATTTGCAGAACATGAAGATCCGCGGCACGGGGCTGTCGGCGGGCATCGCGACCGCGCTGGGCGCCACGGCGGTCGGCATGCCGCAGCCGGAGACCTATGACGCGCTGCAGAAGGGCGTGGTGGACGGCACGTTCTGCCCGGTCGAGACGCTGAAGGGCTGGAAGCAGGGCGAGGTGATCGGCAGCGTGACGGACACCAAGGCCATCGGGTATACCACGGCGATGTTTGTGGCGATGAACCGCCGGACATGGGACGCCCTGCCGGAGGATCTCCGGCAGATCGTGCTGGAGGTCAGCGCGGAATGGGTGGACAAGCACGGCGAGGCGTGGAACCAGGCCGACGAAGAGGGGCTGGCGTTTGTCCGGGAACTGGGCCGCGAGATCATCCCGCTGTCCGCCGAGGAAGAGGCGCGCTGGCAGGAAAAGGTGGGGCCGATTGTCGCGGACTATGTCCGGCGCACCACGGAGAAGGGATTGCCGGGGACGGAATTCCTGGCGGAGGCCCAGGCGCGGATCGCGGAGGCGCGCGCAGGACAGCCATGAGTCCGCTGTCCGGGACCAGCGCCCGCACCGGGCTCCTGCGCACGCTGATTCACGTCATGGCGGGCATCGGCAGCCTGGCCGTAGCGGGCATGATTGTCGTGACGGTGGCCGACGTTATCGGCCGCCAGGCGGGCCTGCCCGTTCCGGGCGCGTATGACCTGGTGCGCGTGCTGGGGGCGGTGGCGATGGCCTGCGCGCTGCCGCTGACCAAGGCGGTGAAGGGGCATATCGCCATCGAGTATTTCTTCCAGAAGCTGGACCGGCGGGGCCGGGCGGTGGTGGATACGCTGATGCGGCTGGTGCTGCTGGTGCTGTTCGGCTTGCTGGCCTGGCAGTTCGGGCGTCAGGGCCTGCTCTTCCGGAACAGCGGCGAAGTGACGGCGACGCTGCACATGCCGATGTTCTGGGTGCCGTGGCTGGCGGCGCTGGCCTGCCTGGTGACCGCGGGGGTCACCCTGTGGCATCTGCTGCATCCCGGCCGCTCCATGATGAGGCCGCGCGGATGAGCGAGCTGCAAATCGGCCTGTTGGGAATTGCGCTGCTGTTCGTGCTGCTGGCGTCGAGCATGCCGGTGGCGTTTGCCATGACGATTGTCGGCACGGCGGGATTTGCGGTGATGGTCAGCGGACCGGCGGCGCTGCATGTGCTGGTGACGGACTGGTACGACACGTTTTCCAGCTACGGGCTGACCGTGATTCCGCTGTTTGTGTTCATGGGCCAGGTGGCGTTTCACACGGGGCTGAGCCGCAAGCTGTTTGCGGCGGCCCAGTGCTGGTTCGGGTGGCTGCGCGGGGGGCTGGCCATGGCGACCATCGGCGCCTGCACGGCCTTCGGGGCGATCTGCGGGTCGGGGCCGGCGACGGCGGCGACGATGGCGGCGGTGGCGCTGCCGGAGATGAAGCGCTACCGGTACCATCCCGGGTTTGCAGCGGGGACGGTGGCGGCGGGGGGGAGCATCGGGATGATGATTCCGCCGAGCGTGGTGCTGATCGTGTACGGGGTGATGACCGAGCAGAGCATCGGCAAGCTGTTTCTGGCGGGCATCGTGCCGGGGGTGATCGTGAGCCTGCTGTTCATGGCGACGGTCTGGGGGCTGTGCCGCCGGAATCCCGCGCTGGCGCCGCCGGCCGCGGCGGTGACATGGGGTCAGCGGATTCGTTCGCTGTCCGGCGTGGTGGAGATTCTGCTGCTGTTCGCGCTGGTGATGGGCGGGATGTTCGGGGGATGGTTCACGCCGACGGAAGCGGCGGCGGTGGGCGCGGCGGGCAGCGTGGGGATTGCCCTGCTGCTGCGCAAATGCAGCGTGCGGATGCTGGCGACGGCGCTGGGCGAAACCCTGCGGACGTCGTGCATGGTGCTGGTGATCGTGGCGGGGGCGACGGTGTTCGGGCATTTCCTGCAGGTGACCAACGTGCCGACGGAGCTGGCGGCGTGGCTGGCCGGCCTGCCCCTGCCGCCGGCCGGCATCATGCTGGTGATCCTGCTGTTCTATCTGGTGGCGGGGGCGTTTCTCGACGCGCTGGCGCTGGTGCTGCTGACGATTCCCATTTTCTATCCGGTGGTGCTCGGGCTGGGGTTCGACCCGATCTGGTTCGGGGTGATGATCGTGCTGGTGACGCAGATGGGGGTGCTGTCGCCGCCGGTGGGGGTGAACGTGTACGTGGTCAGCGGCATGGACCGCGCGGTGTCGCTGCAAAGCGTGTTCAAGGGCGCGCTGCCGTACCTGGCGGCGCTGGTGGTCGCGGCGCTGCTGCTGCTGCTGGTGCCGCAGCTGGTGCTGGCGCCCGTGGCCTGGATGGAGTAGCCCCCGGAGGAAAACGCCATGAACGAATCGATTCCCCATCCGGATTTCAGCCGAATCCTCTTTGCGACGGACTTCTCGCCGAACGCCGACCGCGCCTTTGTTTTCGCCGTCAACATGGCGCTGCGCCATGCCGGCAGCGAGCTGCACCTGCTGCATGTGATTCCCGAGCCCCCGGCGCAGTTCTGGAAAGGCTACATCTACGAGGTGGACGAAGACGTGGATGCCCGGGCCCGTCGCGAGATTGATGCCAAGCTCGCCGACGTGTACCGCCCGCGCGTGCCGGCCGGCGTCCGGCTGGAGATCGCCATGCGCATCGGCGAGGCCGGGCATGGGATTGTCGAGTATGCCCGGGAGCAGGGCATGGACCTGGTGATCATCGGCCGGCAGGGGGCGGGCAAGGTCGGCAAGATTTTCTTCGGCAACGTCGCCGAGCGGGTGGTGCGCAAATCGCCCTGTCCGGTGCTGGTGATTCCGCCGTTGAAATCCTGACGCGCGCCCGGACGGCGCCGGCAGGGCGGGCGGGGTCAGCGGCCGGTGAGGCGGATGGCGGCGGATTCGGACTGTCCGGGAGGCAGGAGGCGGGGGGCGCCGGGATGCTGCAGGGATCCGGGCGGGGCCATCCAGGGTTCGTCGCAGAAAAAGGGACGGTCGGGCAGGGTGTAGAGCTGGCGGAACGGCAGGATGGGCTCCGCGATCTGGCGCAGAACAAAGCCGTCGGGGAAGACCAGGCGGGATTCGACGGCCTCACCGGTTTCCA
>CAZHSS010000109.1:0-5708 GCA_964535205.1 uncultured Verrucomicrobiota bacterium | reverse complement strand
GGGGGCGCGGCCGCGATTGGGTAACGGCTTGCCTTCGTGGCACGCGGCTCTGTCGCGTGCGGTTGGGAGAAAGGATCCGCGCGGGACGGGAGCCCCGCGCCACGGGGGGGGGGCAAATTGGGCATGAAGAATCCGGGGGGGCGTGGTAGAGTGGCCCGATTCACATCCAAAGGCGGAAGGCAGATGGCGGATTCATTCATCCTGGTCGAGGGTGCGCGCGAACACAACCTCAAGAACATCACTGTGCGGATTCCGCGCGGTTCGCTGTGCGTGGTGACGGGGCTCAGCGGCAGCGGCAAGTCGTCGCTGGCGTTCGACACGCTGTATGCCGAAGGCCAGCGCAAGTACGTGGAGAGCCTGTCGTCGTATGCGCGGATGTTCCTGGAGCAGCTCCAGAAGCCGGAGGTGGACCGCATCGAAGGGCTGTCGCCGGCGATCGCGATCGAGCAGCGCACCGCGGGATCGAATCCGCGGTCCATCGTGGCGACGACGACGGAGATCCACGACTACCTGCGCCTGCTGTACGCCAGCATCGGCAAGCAGCATTGCCACCGGTGCGGCAAGCCGATCGCGCGGCAGACGGCGGAGGAGATCGTCGGCCGGATCCTCGACCGGCCGGCGGGCGCGAAGGTGCAGCTGCTGGCGCCGCTGGTGGAGGGGCGCAAGGGAGAGCACAGCGAGATCTTCGACGCGGCGCGCCGGCAGGGGTTCACGCGGGTGCAGGTGGACGGGGAGATGCATGAGCTGGAGAACCCGCCGAAGCTGGACAAGAAGCGCAAGCACTCGATCGCGGTGGTGGTGGACCGGCTGGTGATCGCCGAGAAGATCCGGGGGCGGCTGACGGACTCCGTGGAGCTGGCGCTGAAGCAGGGCGAGGGGGTGCTGACGGCGCTGTTCCAGGACAAGGGCGGCGACGGCTGGACCCCGCAGCTGTTTTCCGAAAAGAACGCCTGCGCGGACTGCGGAATCAGTTTCGAGGCGCTGCGGGCGCGGAACTTTTCGTTCAACAGCCCGTACGGGGCCTGTCCGGTATGCGACGGGCTGGGGCAGATGCTGGTGTTCGACGAAGACCTGGTCGTGCCCGACCCGGCGAAGTCCCTCGACGGCGGCGCCATTGCGGCGTGGCGGCCGGCCGGCCGCCGCGAGGCAATCTACCGCAAGGGGCTGCTGCGGGCGCTGGCCCGGCACTACGGGTTCGACATGGGCACGGCATGGGAGGATTTGCCGGCGAAGGTCCGCGACGTGATTCTGCACGGGTCGGGCGAGGAAGAGCTCGCGCTGGGGTTCTGGCGGGGGGGCGCCTGGCGCAAGTACAGCAAGCCGTTCGAGGGGGTGATTCCCAACCTGAACCGGCGCTATGCCGAGACCGGCAGCGACTACATCAAGCACAAGCTGGCGGGGTTCATGAGCCGCCTGCCGTGCACGGCCTGCGGCGGCAGGCGCCTGAAGCCGGAGAGCCTGGCCTGCCGGGTGGCGGGCAAGGGCATCATGGAGGTGATGCAGCTGTCGGCGCGGGACGCGGCGGAATTCTTCGAGACGCTGCCGCTGACGGAGCAGGAGCAGGCCATCGCGGCGGAAATCCTCAAGGAAATCCGGAAGCGGCTGCGGTTCCTGTGCGACGTGGGGCTGGGCTATCTGAACCTGGACCGCGAAAGCGGGACGCTCTCCGGCGGCGAGGCCCAGCGGATCCGGCTGGCGACGCAGGTGGGCGCGGGCCTGGTGGGCGTGCTCTACGTGCTGGACGAGCCGAGCATCGGCCTGCACCAGCGCGACAACGAAAAGCTGCTGCGGACGCTGAAGGGCCTGCGGGATCTGGGCAACACGGTCGTCGTGGTCGAGCACGACGAACAGACCATCCGCGAAGCCGATTACGTGATTGACCTGGGGCCGGCCGCCGGCGTGCACGGAGGCGAAGTCGTTTTTGCCGGGACGGTCCCGGAGCTGCTGAAATCCAACACGTCCCTGACCGCGCGGTTCCTCAACGGCGAGCAGCGGATTGATGTCCCGCACGAGCGCAAGCCGGCGGCCGAGCCCTGGCTGGAAGTGCAGGGGGCTGCCGAAAACAACCTCAAGGACGTGGATGTCCGCTTCCCCCTGGGGCGGATCACCTGCGTGACGGGCGTCAGCGGCAGCGGCAAGAGCACCCTGGTGGACGACATTCTGCGGCGGGGCCTGTTCCGGAAGTTCTTCGGCTCGAAAGAGCGTCCGGGCCGGCACCGGAAGCTGCTGGGCGCCCAGCACCTCGACAAGGTGATCGTGATCGACCAGTCGCCGATCGGCCGGACCCCGCGCTCGAATCCCGCGACCTATACCGGGGCGTTCAACGGCATCCGCGATCTCTTCGCCAAACTGCCGGCCGCCAAGATGCGCGGCTACGGCCCGGGGCGCTTCAGTTTCAATGTCAAGGGCGGGCGCTGCGAAACCTGCAAGGGCGACGGCATTCTGAAGATCGAAATGAACTTCCTGCCGGACGTGTACGTGACGTGCGAGCAGTGCCGCGGGCGGCGCTACAACCAGGAGACGCTGGAGGTGACCTGGCGCGGCAGGAGCATCGCCGACGTGCTGGACATGACCATTGACGAAGCCCTGGACTTCTTTGCGCCGGTCCCGGTCATCGCCCGCAAGTTCCGGACCATGAGCGAAGTCGGCCTGGGCTATCTCAAGGTCGGCCAGCCGGCGACGACGCTCTCCGGCGGCGAGGCGCAGCGCATGAAGCTCAGCGCCGAGCTGGCCCGCCGCGATACCGGCCGCACGCTCTACCTGCTGGACGAGCCAACCACGGGGCTGCATTTCGCCGACGTGGACCGCCTGCTGAAGGTGCTGCTGCGCCTGCGCGACGCGGGCAACACGCTGATCGTGATCGAACACAACCTCGACGTGATCAAGACCGCCGACTATATTGTGGATCTGGGTCCGGAAGGCGGCGACCAGGGCGGATGCCTGGTGGCCTGCGGCACGCCGGAGGACGTGGCGGCGAATCCCGCGTCGCACACCGGCGCCTATCTGCGGCCGGTGCTGGGCGTGCCGGCGGCCGCGAAAAAACCGGCCCGCCGGAAACCGGCCAAAAAGAAAAAATGAAACAGAACGGAATCATCGGGCTGGCGCTGGTCCTGGCGGCTTTCTCCGCCGGGAGGGCGTTTGCCCAGGAGGCCGCGACGGCGGAGGCGCCTTCCCGTTCGGTGACGGTGGAGGAGGCGGGCCGCCTGCTGGCCACGGGGCGCGCCGCGCTCGAAGACGGACTGCATGAGCTGGCCAGCCGCCGCCTGGAAGAACTGGTGAACGGGGCGCCCGACCGCCGCCGGCAGGCCGAAGGCGCCCTCTGGCTGGCGCGCGTGCGCCTCGCCCAGGCGCTCCCCGCCGAGGCCCTCGGCCTGCTCGAGACCCATGCGCCCTCCGCCCGCTCCGCGACCCTCCAGGCGGAATTCGAGCTGACCCGCGCGCAGGCCCTGGTGGCCCTGGAGCGCTGGACGGAGGCCGCCGATGTCCTGGAGGACTTCCGGAGCCGCCGGGCCGGTCACGCGTCGGCTCCGGCCGCCCTGCGCCTGCTGGCCCGCGCCCGCATGGCTCAACGGGAATGGACCGCCGCCCGCGCCGTCTGCGCCGAACTGGAATCCGCCCATCCGGACTCCCCGGAAACCCCGGCGGCCTGGCTGGACCTGGCCGCCGCGCTGGGCGGTGCCGGCCAGGCGGCGGACGCGCGCCGGATCCTGGAACGCATCGAGACCGCCTATGCCGGCCAGGGGTGGGGCGAGCGCGCCGCGCTGGGCCTGCTGGAATGGCACGTGACGCAGGGAGACCGCGCCCAGGCCCTGCTTCGCCTGGACACGCTGGCCACCAACCGCAACCTGCTGGCGGAAACCCGGGCGCACGGGTTCCAGATCGTGGCGCGGGCCCTCGCCGCCGAAACCAACTATCCCGCCGCGCTCGACATGATCGAGAAAGGCATCGCCGCGGCGGCGGACCCCGCCCAGCGCCTGGACACGCAGCTGGCCAAGGCCCGGATCCTGATCGAGGCGGGCCGGGCGGAAGAGGGCGCCGCCCTGATGCGGTCCCTGGCCGCCGGCATTCCCGATACGGCCCGGGCGGCCCGGGTGCAGCAGGAGCTGGCCGGCCAGATGGCGCGGCTGGAGCACTGGGACGAAGCGGCCGCCGAATGCCAGGTCTGGCTGGACGCCTTCGAGGGCGAACCGGGAACCGCGGGAATCCTCTCGGACGGCGGCTGGGCTCTGTGGAAGGCCGGGCGGCATGCCGAGGCCGCCGACTGGTTCGAGCGCGCCGCCGCCGCGGAAACCGATTCCAACCGCCGCCTGGACCTGCGGCAGAAGCTGGCCGACGCCCGGTTCGCGGCCGGCCAGTTCAGCCAGGCCCAAACGGTCTATGCTGAGGTGCTGGCCGTCCTGCCGCCCGGTGATCCCGCCGCCGAACGCGTGCAATACCAGCTCGCCGAAACCGAACTCGCCCTCGGCGAGACCGAGGCCGGCGAAATCCGCCTGCTGGACCTGAGCCGCGCCCCCGGCGGTTCGGAGCATGTCCGCGCGGCCACCATGCGCCTGGGCGTGCTGTACGAAGAGCGCGGCGCCCTCGAATCGGCCGTCGAACAGTACAGCCGCCTGCTGGACGCCGGCCCCGATCCCGCCCCCGCCGCCGAAGCCCTGCTGGCGCGCGGACTGGTCCGCTTTCGCATGGGCTCCTTCCAGGCCGCCCTCGACGATTTTTCCCGCATCCGCGACGACTTCCCCCAGACGCCCTCCGCCGCCCGCGCCATGTTCATGCGCGGCTGGTGCCTCTATCTGCTGGGCCGCGACGACGAAGCCCTCCGGGTCTGCGAGCAGTTTCTCGCGGACTACCCGCGCTCGGAATTCGTTCCCGACGTGCATTTCTGGCTGGGCGAGCACGCGTTCAACCACGGCGATCCCGAACAGGCCGAGCAGCGGTTCGCGCAGCTGGCCCGGGAGCATCCCGGCAGTCCGCGCGCCGCCGACGCCCTGTTCTGGGCCGGCCGCGCCGCCACCGCCCGCCGGGCCTATCTGGCCGCCAACGAGCATTTCAACGCGCTGATGGCGCAGTATCCCGACAGCTCCCGCCTGCCGGAGACGCTGCTGGCGCAGGGCGATGTCCTCAGCGAACTGGGCCAGTTTCCCGCCGCCATCCTGGCGTTCAACGAGGTCATCGTGCGGTTTCCGCGCTCGCCCGAGGCGATGATCGCCTGGGGCCGAAAGGGCGACTGCCAGTACACCCTCGGGCAGGAAAATTCCGCCCGCTACGAGGAAGCCCTGCTGTCCTACCGCACCCTGCTGGACTTCGCCGGCGCGCCGGCCGACCTGCGCCTGCAGGCCGGTTTCAAGGTCGGCCGCTGCCTGGAGAAAATGGGTCGCGCCGCCGCCGCCCTCGACCGCTACATGGAGACGGCCTACGCCTATCTCCAGGAAGACCAGCCGCCCCCGGAGGCCACCGTCTGGTTCACCCGCTCCGCCTTCGCCGCCGCCGCCCTCCAGGAGCGCGCCGGCAACTGGAAGGAAGCCGCCGGCATCTACCGGCGCGTCGCCGACTCCGGCGTGCCGGCCGCCGCCGAGGCCCGCGACCGCATGGACCGCATCCGCCGCGATCACTGGGTGCTGTTTTAGGCGGGGGCAGGGGGGGCACGAGGGGGAGAAGAGGACAGAGGTCAGAGGACAGAGGTCAGGGGACAGGGGACAGGAGACAGGGTT
>CAZHSS010000108.1:0-5756 GCA_964535205.1 uncultured Verrucomicrobiota bacterium | reverse complement strand
AGCGGGTGATCGTTTCGGAGGTGCCCGGCACGACGCGCGACACGATCTCGGTGCCGTTCACGCTGACGACGCCCGACGGCCGCGAGCGGCATTACATGCTGGTGGATACCGCGGGGATGCGCAAGCAGGGGCGCGTGCATGAATCGGTCGAGAAGTTCAGCCTGTTCCGCGCGGAGACCGGCATTGCGGAGGCGGACATCGTGGTGCTGATGCTGGACGCGGAAGAGGGGCCTTCCACGCAGGAAAAGAAGGTGGCGGCGCTGATCCGCAAGCACCGCAAGGCCTGCGTCGTGCTGGTGAACAAGTGGGATCTGGCCAGGGGCACGGGCGTGAAGGCGTCGGACTACGAGGAGCAGATGCGCCGGGAGCTGTTTTTCCTGGGGGACATCCCGATCCTGTTCGTGTCGGCGCTCAGCGGCCACCAGATCCGGCGCAGCTTCGAGGTGATCGCGACGGTGGCGGAACGACTGGAGACGGCCATGCCGACGGGGGTGCTGAACCGGGTGATCCGCGACGCGTTCGAACGCTCGCAGCCGCCGTTCGCGCGCGGGCGCCAGCTCAAGTTCTACTACGCCGCGCAGACGGGGACGAATCCCCCGCGGGTCACCCTGTTCGTCAACAACCCGAAGCTCAGCAACCCGTCGCACCAGGCCTATCTGGAGGCGCGGCTGCGCGAGGCGTTCGATCTCGCCGGCGTGCCGCTGGTCCTGCGCTACCGCTCGAGCCACGGCGAGCCGAAGGCGGAAGCGCGGTGAACCCGTTTCCCGGATTTTCCACGGTGTGGAAAAAAGTTTTCCATGGCGTGGAAAATCCTCGGAAAAAGTTTCCATGGCGTGGAAAAATCCGCCCGTTTTTTCCACAGTGTGGAAAAAAGTTTTCCATGGCGTGGAAAATTGGCGAAAAAAGTTTCCATAGCGTGGAAAAGGCGGGGGGGCAGCCGTGCGCGGGTTGAGAGTCAGCCGGGCGGCGGGTCCGGCGGTGCCGGGGGGGTACCGGGAGGTGTGGCGGGTGGCGGCGCCGATCATCGTTTCGATGGCGTCGTTCACGCTGATGCAGTTTTTCGACCGGGTGTTTCTGGCGCGGCATGGGTCGGTGTCGCTGCGGGCATCGCTGCCGGCGGGGATGCTGGCGCTGACGCTGACGATGTTTTTCCAGACGCTGGCGGGGTATGCGGCGACGTTCGTGGCGCAGTACCACGGGGCGGGGCGGAAGCGCGAATGCGGCGCGGCGACGGCGCAGGGCATCTGGCTGGGGCTGCTAACGTGGCCGCTGGGGCTGGCGCTGATTCCGGCGGGATTCTGGATGCTGTCGGCGGCGGGGCATCCGGCCGACATGCTGGCGGCGGAGAAAATCTACCTGGCGATTCTGATGGCGGGGTGCGGGTTCTGGTCGCTGACGCATGCGGTGTCGGGGTTTTTCTCGGGGCGGGGCGACACGCGTACGCCGATGCGGGCGAGCCTGGCGGCGAACCTGGCGAACATCGGGCTGGATTACGTGCTGATTTTCGGCAAGTGGGGATTTCCGGCGTGGGGGATCGCAGGGGCGGCGGTGGCGACGGTGGTGTCGTCGGCGCTGGGCCTGGGGCTGCTGCTGTACTGGTACGGGCGGCCGGCGCTGCGGGCGGAGTACGGGACGGGCGGGATGCCGCGCCTGGACTGGCGGCGGATGAAGCCGCTGCTGCGGTTCGGGACGCCCGCGGCGCTGAACGCGGTGCAGGATGTCGGGGCGTTTGCGTTTTTTGTGGTGCTGCTGGGGCGGCTGCCGGCGGCGGACATGGCGGCGAGCAACATCGCGTTCAGCATCAACAATGTGGCGTTCATGCCGCTGCTGGGGATGGGGATGGCCGCGACGATCGTGGTGGGGCAGTACCAGGGCGCACACGATTCCGCGACGGCGGAACGGGCGGGCTGGACGGCAATGAAGCTGGCGTGGGGCTACATGGGGGTGGTGGCGCTGACGTTCCTGTTTCTGCCGAAGATGTATTTTGCGCTGTTCACGGGCGAGGGCGAGGGGATGGTGACGATGGCCGACGTGATGGCGAAAGGGCGCTGGCTGCTGGTGCTGATGGCGCTGTGGGGCATGCTGGACGCGATCAACCTGGTGGTGGGCGGGGCGCTGCGCGGGGCGGGGGATACGCGGTTTGCGCTGCTCTACACCGTGGCGGTGACGTGGCTGGTGTGGATTCCGGGCGAACTGGTGCTGATGCTCGGGTTCCGGGCCGGGCTGATGCCGGCGTGGGGCTGGATGACGGTGTTTGTCTTCCTGCTGGCGGGCGGACTGGGGCAGCGATTCCGGCGCGGCCGGTGGAAAACCATCGAGATGATCCAGCGCGAGGCGCCGGCGGCATTTTAGGATTGTGGCCCGCGGGGGCGGCGGGGATGATGGCGGCATGAAGCGCATCCTGACAACTCTGAGCTGGCTGGCCGCATTCTGGGCGGCCGCGGCACTGGCGGATTCCTTTGTGTGCAAGGCGGCCAACAACGAGCGGTTGTTCCGGTGGGACGGCCAGTACCTGATGAAGGCAGCCAACAACGAGCGCTTGTACAAGTGGGACGGTCAATACCTGATGAAAGCCGGCAACAACGAACGGCTGTACAAGTGGGATGGCCAGTATCTGATGAAGGCCGTCAACAATGAGCGCCTGTTGAAGTGGGATGGCTCGTACGGGATGAAGGCGGCCAACAATGAGCGGCTGTACAAGTTCGACGGCACGTATCTGATGAAAGCCGCCAACAACGAGCGGTTGTTCCGGATGGATGGCGCGATTGCCATTCCCGTCCTGCTGGCATTGGTCGCCGGCTTGATCTGACCCGGGGGGCGTCACCCGGCGGGTTCGCCCGTCCTTGTCCGGGGCGAAGCGTCAGGTCGGGCCACCGGCGGAAACCGAGGCGGCGGGCCGGGGCTTGGGCAGGGGATAGGTTGCGGGGTCGGCGGGCGGGGGGTAGATGCGCTGCCAGGCGCTGTACAGATCGAACAGGATGGCTTTTTCTTTTTCGGTCCACTGGGCGGCATAGCGGGCGGCGTGTTCGCGGCTGATCCACCATTCCGGATTGCGCGCGACGGCGTTGTTGAAGATGTCCAGCGCGGCGGTCTTCTGTCCGTCGGCCCAATAGGCGAGGGCGAGGTGGTAGTCTTCCGTGCTGGGGACGGCCGGATCCAGTTCGCTCATCGTTTCCCACTGGCGGGCGGCTTCGGCATAGTCGCCGAGATTCAGCAGCGCCCAGCCGTAGCTCCAGCGGAGGTTGGCGGCGTCGGGGGCCAGGCGGATGGCCTTGTCGAAATCGCGGCGGCTGGCCTTGGCGTCGCCCTGCATGGCAAGGAGGAAGCCCCGCCAATGGAGCGCGTTGATGTTGGCGGGATTCTTTTCCAGTGCGCGGGTATGGCGCTCGATCTTGGAGAGCGAGGGGGAAAGGGGGCCCGCGGCGGGCGCAGCCGGGGCCGCCGGCCGGGCCGCGCGCTCGAGTTGGCGCTGCCGCCGCCGTTCGGCGTAGGTAGAAGCGCCCGACGGGGCCAGTGCGGACTGGCCGGACAGATTCAGCTCGTAGCAGGCAATGTCGTTGGGCCCGAGGACCAGCATCTCGATGTCGCCCTCCGCGCCCGGGCGGAACAGCCACTTGCCGCCGCGCCAGCCCGGCGAATGCTCGACAATCGGGGTGCGGTCGGCATTCAGGATTTGAAAACCGTTCCACGACAGCTGAACCAGCACGTCGCGGTCGGCGCCGACGGGCAGGGCGCAGATGGAGCGCGTGCCGGAAGAGGAATCTTCTTTGCGGCTCCACAGGACTTTCCCGGTGGCGGACAGGCCGATCGTCTCCCTGCCGATGCCGCGCATGCTGGTGCTGTTCGAGGTCCGGCTCAGGATCTTGAAGAGGTCGCGGTGGCCGACCAGAACGCCGCCGGGGCCGTCTTGCAGAAAGATGAATTCAAAGTCATTGTGTTTGGGGGCGTCGCCGGATGGGTCTGCCTGGTCGGGCAACGGGATGGAGTGGAGCCGGACGCCGTCGCTGGCGCGGTGCACATGGGCGGTGTCGTCTGAGACGAAAACGAAATGGCGCAGCGGAATCTGCCACTCGGTGCGTCCGTAGCCCATGAAAACCGGCCTGCCGTCGGCGGGCTGTTTCCATTTCAGCCGGAAAAACCGCGCATCGGGTTCGGCGGGCGGGACGCGGCGGATGGAGCCGCCGCAGCAGGTTGAGCCGGACCGGCCGCTGAGGGCGCGCAGGAGATCGAATGCGGTGGCGGATGATCCGTCGGCCGGAGTCGCCGGGAGGGGTTTCCAGTCGCTGCGGGGCGCCCGGGCCAGCGTTTCGACGGAAAAGCGCTGAATGAAAGGGAGGTAGGGGGAGCCGGACTGGATGTTGCCGCCGAGGATGAAGACGTGGTCGCCGAGGCGGGCGGCGGCGGCGTGGCGGGCGGGCTTGTAGCCGACCTGGATCCGTGCCCATGTTTCCGCGTCGAAGTCATAGACGACGGAACGGTCCAGTTCGTCGTAATCGCCGAAGAGGTAGAGCGCGTCGTCCGCGACGATGCCCTGGAAGGCGCTGGCCTTGACGGGCAGGTCGGGCAGGGCGCGCCAGGCGTTCGTTTCCGGGTCATAGACCTGGAATTCCGTCAGGGCCAGGACGCCGTCGAATCCCCCGGGGGCGTAGAGGAGGCCGTCGCGGGCAAATACGTGTCCTTCGCGCGCGACGGGCAGGTCCGCGCCGCGGCTCCACGTCTCGGTTTCGAAGTCGAATATCTGGACGGCGGCAGTACGCCGGCCGGAGGCTTCGGCGCCGCCGACGACAATCAGGCGATCGCCGAGGACGGCGGCGCCGGGGCGGCAGACGGGGATGGGCAGGTCGGGCAGGCGGCGGATATCGCCCGTCGCCGGATCGAACGCCTCGAAGACGGCGCTGGCGGGCGCCACGGGCGCGCCGCCCCCGTCGAGGCGCAGTCCGCCGGCAACATAGATTTGTCCGCTGCGGGCGACGGCGACATGATAGCGGCGGGGAGCTATCGCCCATGGGAGGATGTCTGTGGCCTCGGCGTCTGCTTTCAGGCGTTCGATGGTGCCGACCAGGCCGCCGTCGGAATGCCCGCCGAGGACATAGATAGCGCCGCCCGATTCGACGGCGGGCATGCCGAAGCGTTCAGTCTGGAGGCGGAGGGCGGACTCGTGGGCCCGGAACGCCGGCGGAGCGGCGGCCGGGGGCCGGGGTTTCACGGGGGGGGCGTCTGGAGCGCCTCCCAACGCTTCTTCCAGGGACATGGGGTGGCCGATCCAGGCGATTCGGCCTTCCCGGACGACGAATGCGGACGGGATGCCCCGGCGCCCGGCAGCCTTCATCCAGCGTTCCGACATGAAGCCGTCGTCGGTGTCGAGGGCGACGGCGTAGTCCATCTGATCGCCCATGTCCTCGACAAAGCGCGTGACCGTGGGGGAAACATCGTCCCCGCGCTCCCAGATGTTCACGCCGATGAACGTCACATTGGTGAAGCGGCGGGCCAGTTCGGTCAGATGGGGGATCGAGGATCGGCAGGGCGGGCACCAGGTCGCCCAGAATTCGACCACGTAGATTTGATCCGGGGCCAGGGTCTCGATGGGGCCGCCCTTGACCCATTCGGACACCTTCAGTTCGGGGGCGGCATCGTCCACCGACAGTTCGGCGGACTGGACCGGGACGGCAGTCAGGGAGAGAGCCAGCAGGGCGGAGAAGAGAATTCGGTTCATGGCGGGCCTCATGGGGTTGCGGCGCGGGAAACAGGTTCGGACG
>CAZHSS010000107.1:2371-5761 GCA_964535205.1 uncultured Verrucomicrobiota bacterium | reverse complement strand
GGCGGCGAAACGCAGGAAGTGGCCATTGCCGAGATCAGCAACGTGACGACGGCCGGCGGCCAGTTCGGCTTCCGCGCCACGCTGGCGGACCTGCCACCCTCGGTGACCAGCCTGCCGGTCTATACGGCCACCGCCGTTATCGACGGCGCCTGGAACTGGACGCTGTCCACCAATGTCCCGGTGGCCGAAGGCCAGGCCGACGTGGAACTGCCGCTCGAAGACAAGTGCATGATCAGCCTCGGCAAGCCCCCGGGAGTGGACTGATCCATCTGATCGTACGGCCGCCCTCGGGGCGGCCGTTTTCGTTTCGGACAGGCGGATCGGTTTTGTCCCGTTTCGGCGGGAGAAACATGGACTTCCGCCGGCGGGGTGGGGTAGGATGGGCCTGTCTGATGGAGGAGAACCCCCACAAAACCGCCGGCGCGATGCCGGATCCGGCGCTGACGACCGGCCTGGCCGGCCTGGATCGGGTGTTCATGGGAATTCAGCCCGGGGATAGCATTGTCTGGCAGATTGACGCCACCGACGATTATCAGGCGCTGGTGGAACCCTTTGGGAGGGCGGTTCTGCGCAGCGGCCGCCCCTTGATCTATTTTCGCTTTGCCGGGCATGCCCCGCTGCCGCTGACGGGCGATGGCCTGTTGATCCGCGAATTGGATCCTGCCCGGGGATTTGAAGACTTCCTGGCGGACGTGCATGCCGCGATGGATCAGGCCGGGGCGGGGACCTGTTTCGTCTTTGACTGTCTTTCGCGTCTGGCGGCGGACTGGTATTCCGATTCCATGCTGGCCAGTTTCGCGATGCTGACTCTTCCGCGCCTCCGCCGGCAAGGGGCAGTGGCCTATTTTGCCGTGTACCGCCACTACCACACGGAGCAGGCCCTGGGACCGATTCGGGAACTCGCGCAAGCCTTTCTGGAGACCTATCGGCACCGCGGCCAGTTCTTTGTCCGGCCGGTCGAAGTCCGGAACCGCTCCGCGACGGTCCCCAACCAGCTCTATGTGCGGCGCGGGGATGATTTTCTTCCAGTGACCTCCAGCGCCGCGATCTCCGAAATCCTGACGACGGAGCAATGGTCCGGCCTGGCCTCCGACAGCGGCGCGGGATTCTGGGAAACCGGTTTTATCCGCGCTCGCGAACTGGCGCAGGTCGGAGATGTGGATCACCGGGTTCCCGGCCGCGCCCGGGAAACGTTTCATACGCTGGTCCGGATGATTGTCACGCGCGACGCCGGGATGCAGGCGCTTGCGGAGCGTTACCTGACCCTGCCGGACGTTCTCGACATCCGCCGGCGCATGATCGGCACGGGGCTTGTTGGCGGCAAGACCGTGGGGCTGCTGCTCTCCCGCGCCATTGTCCGGCAGGCGGATCCGCGCCTGGCCGGCCTGCTGGAAGAACACGATTCCTTCTATGTGGGCTCCGATGTGTTTTATGATTCCCTGGTTCGCAGCGGCGCCTGGCCCATCCGCCAGAAACAGCGCCAGCCGGATTCCTTCCTGGATGGCGCCGAAGAAGCGCGCCGACTGATTCTGGCCGGCGACTTCCCGGCGCATGTGATGCGCCAATTCGAAGAGATGCTGGATTATTTCGGCCCGTCGCCGTTCATCGTGCGCTCCAGCTCCCTGTTGGAAGACAACTACGGCCATGCGTTTGCGGGAACCTATGAAAGCGTGTTCTGCGCAAATCAAGGGCCCCGCGGCGAGCGCCTGCAGGAACTGCTGAGAGCCATCCGCCAGGTGTATGCCAGTTCCATGAGTGAAAGCGCCCTGCGCTACCGGGCCGATCGCGGCATACTGGACCGCGATGAGCAGATGGCGCTGCTGATCATGCGCGTGTCCGGCGCGGTGTACGGCACCCGCTACTATCCGCAGATGGCCGGCGTCGGGTTTTCCTTCAATCCCTACGCCTGGGATCCCGGCATCGACCCCCAGGCCGGAGTGATTCGCCTGGTGTTCGGCCTCGGCACCCGCGCCGTGAACCGGTCGGACGACGACTATACCCGGCTCGTTGCGCTCAATGCCCCCGGCAAGCGTCCCGAAGCCGGCTTTGACGAGGTGGCCCGGTATGCGCAGCGGCGCATGGATTTTCTGGATCTGGAGGCCAACCGCCAGACCTCGGACTGGTTCACCGATGTCGTGCGGGATGCCGCGGACCTGCCGCTTGATCTGTTTGCCACGCCCGAGCAAACGGAAGGCGCCCGGGGGGGCGGGCCGAACTGGGTTCTGACGTTTGACCGCTTGCTGGAGCACACGGATTTCGTAAAGGACCTGCGCGGCATCCTGCAGGCGCTGGAGGCGGCCTATCGTCATCCGGTGGACATTGAATTTGCGGCGAATATCGTCGAGGGCGACCGCTACAAAATCAACCTGCTGCAATGCCGCCCCCTGCAGATCCAGGGGACGTCGGCGGTGGAATTTCCCGAGGTGACTCCGGCCCCGGACGATCTGATCCTGTCGGCGCGGGGCGCCGTGATCGGGCAGAGCCGGCTCGCGCGGATCGACCGCCTGGTCTATGTGTCTCCGGAGGCCTACAGCCGCTTGCCCGTCCAGGAGCGCCATGAAGTCGCCCGGATCCTGGGCGAGATCAACCGCGTGCGCGACGAAAACGCCGGAACGGTTTTCATGATCGGTCCCGGCCGCTGGGGCACCACCAGCCCGCATCTGGGCATCCCGGTTTCGTTCAGCCAGATCAGCCGGGCCGCCATTCTCTGCGAAATCGTCGAGATGCACGAGACCCTCGTGCCGGATGTTTCCCTGGGCACGCATTTTCTGAATGAACTCGTGGAGCGCGACATGCTGTATCTGGCCGTGTTTCCGCAGCGGGGGGGCCATGTGCTGCGCAAGGCGTTTTTCGAAACCGCCGCCAACCGGCTGCCGGAACTGGTCCCCGGCGCGGCGCAATGGGAAGGAGTCATCCGTGTAATCGATGCCGCCGGCCTTCCCGGGGCGGCTTCCATCCGCCTCGCCGCCGACGCGGGGCGGCAAACGGTTCAATGCTATATCGAGCGGTGAGCCGGTTTCCTTTCCCGCTTCCTCCCGGCCCGGGCCGAGACGGCTGCCGGCCGTGTTATTCCGCCGACCTGAGGCGCAGGGGGCGGGCGGGATTGGTGGCGGCGTCGATCTTGGCGGCATAGCCGCGCTTGAGGGTGATGTCTTCGTCCGTGACGAACTGGACATCGAGCAGGCCGGTGGATTGATGGCCGGTGCGCAGGTAATTCATTTCGGCGAGGGAGGAGCTCCAGCCCTGCAGCCAGGCCATCAGGTCCGCACGTTGCTCCGGGGTGCCAGTGAAATGGATGATCAGATCGATGTCGCTGCCGGGGCCGGCGGTGGCGTTGCCGGTGCTGCCGAACAGATACAGGCCCTGGACACCAAAGCGAGCCGGGTCGAG
>CAZHSS010000107.1:0-2361 GCA_964535205.1 uncultured Verrucomicrobiota bacterium | reverse complement strand
GACGTTCGGCGATTTGTTCGGCCATTCGCAGGCGCCAGCGCCAATGGTCCTTGGAGACCACGGGCGGCGGGGGGGCGCCGGCCTCCCGGGAGGTCGGGACGGCCCGGGTGGAAGGCTCGGCCAGAAATCCGACCGCGCGGATTTCGTCCGCGTTCAGCAGGATCCTCAGGATGCGGCCCCCGGAGGATTTCGGCACATCCAGCACCCGGACCACGCCGGTGAGATGCTCGAAGGCCGGCAACAGTTCCGTCAGGACATTGGGCGTACCGGCCAGGAATTCCCGGTTGAACTCCACGCCGTCGTCGTCGGGATAGAGGGGAAGGTATCGGATGGAGGCTTCGACCAGGTCCTGGAAAAAATGGGTGCCGAAGGACAGTTCCGGGACATAGTTGCCCTTGCGGCGGGCGATTTCGATCAAGACGGCGGTGTTGTTGATGTCGGAATAGGTGACCTGCACCCCCAGCTTGATGTCGCCGCGGCTTCCCCATCGGCCGGGCCCCATCAGAATAAACTGCCGCTTGGGCAGCAGGCGGTTCAGCATGCCGATGGCGCGGCCTACGTCGAGCAGGTCGCTGCGCCGGGTCAGGGCCGCATAGGCGTCGGGGTCCACATAGACCACGTGGGTGATGTCGGGGATGGCGCCGTTGGAGATGAAACGGTTGGCTGAAAACACCATCCGCTCGCCGGGAATGTCGGTGGGGATCGGGCTGGGCACGTGAAGGCCCGCGATGCTCTGGCTGCGGCACTGCAGCAGATACAGGTGCCGGCCGTTGGACGCGAATTCGACATCCACCGGATGGCCGATTCGTTCCTGCAGCCGCGCCAGCAGGGTTTGGATCTGCTTGACGAAGGGAGTCTTTTGAATCAGGCCGTCAAACGTCACGATGGCGTCGTCGCGCTCGAAATCGGCCTGGATCCCGGCCGGGGCGGGCAGGCCGCCATCGCGGCAGACGGAGACGATCCGGCCCACCAGGGGGAAGTCGTTTCCGAAATGCTTGAGGACTTCCTGGACGTCCACGGTCTCGAACCGGCCGGTGTCGAGGTTGATCGCATCCAACTTCTTTGGGGAATAGCGGAGGATTTCCTCCGGGGTGGCGTTGGCGCGGAGCTGGGGGGCGCCGGGCGAGACCAGGACGGGGTAATCGTCGCTGACGCGGTCCACGGCGCGGGTGCCCAGGCCCGGCACCAGGCGAACGAGACCGTCTTCGCGCTTGATGCGGGGAGACCAGCGGAATTCATTATTGGAAAACGCGACGCCGGAGAAGGCGGGGAAGAAGTAGGGGCCGACGCGGGTACCGACCACCTCCTGGACCATGACCGCCATCTTTTCATAGAAATCAAGCAGGCCCCAGGCGCTGCGGTACTCGATGGGGTCGGGGCCGAACATGGAGGCATACACTTCGGCGATGGCCTGGAGGAGGGCCTGCAGCCTCTCGGCTTTGGTGCCGCGGTTGGCCAGGAACAGGCTTTTGTACTTGCCCGCAAACGACGCGCCCACGCGGTCCTCCAGCAGGCTTGAACTGCGCACGATGATGGGCACGTCGCCAAAATCGTCCAGTGCGGCGGACAGGCCCTTCACGACATCGCCCGGGAAGCGCGAGGCCTTCAGCAGATGCACGATGTTGGGATACTCCAAACGGACCTGATCGAGATCTTTGTATTTCTGTTCGTTGATGGATTCGAGTTCGTTGAGGTGCAGGAACACGGTGAGCGCGTCGGCCGGCAGGTGCCAGGTCTTGGGGAAGCGCACGGTGTCCAGGACGGGATCGTTGTCCTTGGACAGGATGGCCTTCGCCAGGAACAGGCCCGCAGCCTTGCCGCCCAGGTCCCCGTTGCAGCCGGCGGGATAGATGATCCGCTGGACCAGCTCATGGAAATCCGTCACTTCGACATTCTGCTTGGCGGTCCGGATATAGGCGAGGTCGCGGGAGAAGAAGCGGCGGATCAGGGCGACCTTGAGCCACTGGTCGGTGACGGACGGCAGGCGGACCGATTTGTCGGCCAGGGTCTTGTACAGCATGACCGCATCGATGATTTCCTCGAGGGAGGTGCCGACATTGTCCACGGCCTTGATGAGAAAGCTGGTGCGCTTGTCCTGGATCCATTTCTGGATGGAGGCCAGGATGTCGTCGGGGCTGAGATGCCGGCCCGCCAGTTCGAAGATGGCGTCGCTGGTGCCGAGCATCTTCTCCATGGTCTGTGTTGGAATGGGCGAATTGGCTTCTTCGTGCAGGCCCTCCTCGCTGAACAGTTCGCCGTCGCGCACCAGTTCCCGGGCTTCGGGGATGCCGTTCCAAAACAGGTGGTAGAGCATTTGGCGGGAGAGATAGTGGAGCATGGGCGGGTCCGTGCGCCGGATCA
>CAZHSS010000106.1:0-5762 GCA_964535205.1 uncultured Verrucomicrobiota bacterium | reverse complement strand
TCGTCCTCGACCTTGGCCTTCTGCTTGTCGTTCAGCGCCAGGATGTCCTGAAGCCCCAAGGCCAGATGCGGGATGTATTTTTCAATATAGCTGCGCTTGCGGTCGGCCTCGGCGGCGCGCTTGCGCTTGCCGAGATGAGCGGAGAGGCGCCGGCCGGCCTCCTGCATCGCGAAGGTCAGTTCCTTCAGGATCTCGGGATAGTGGGCGATGGCCTCTTTGCTCTCGCTGGTGAAGGGCACCCACACGCTGGCGATGTGCACAAAGAATACCATCGGGCCGACGGGCAGTCCGCCCTTGGGCTGCTGCAGGCCGTAGGCCTTCCAGTTCACGCCTTCCATCGCTTCGGTCATGGCGCACGCGCCGCCCATGTAGAGCAGCGGCGCGCGGTTAGCGCAGCGCATGACCCGCACCGCATCCTCCGCGCCCAGGTCCGGATTCGCGCCGGGCTTCGCGCAGGCCACGCCCACCTCGACCAGAAACGGGTTGCCGCGGTACACCTCCGGCGAGCGCGTCACCGCCGTGTAGAAGTCGGCGGGAAACTCTTTCTTCAGGCCGGCGAGAATCTGCTCTTCGCCGATCGGCGCCAGGCAGTCCATCGGCGGCCGCATCAGCTTCGTTTCCTGGATGGCCTTGTAGAGCGCCTCGATCTCCTGATGCGCCACCCGCGTCGGGTTGGCCTTGGGATTCAGCCCGGCCCGCTCGCAGATCTCCAGCGCGACGCGCGCGCTCACCCGCGAAAAGTCCTCCTGCAGCGCGCCCTTGAGGGTGCGCGCATGGCTGTCTTTGAGCATCTGCATCAGCAGACCCAGTTCGACGCCGTGCGGATGCGGCTGGATCGCCGCCACCGGCGGCGGCAGGGTCCGGACCGCCCGCGCGTAGGTCTGCCAGGGGCTTTCTTCCGCCGACGCCTCGCCCGTCGCTTTGTCTTTCCTGAGCAGGGCAACCCTGAAATGCAGGCGCAGGTGCGGATTGGCCACCGCGCACTGCTTGAGATATTCGTCCACCGACAGCCGGCCGCGCACGTACTGGGCGGTCATCTCGATCGCCACCTGCGTGCCGTGTGAATAGACCACCGGCTCGCCGTCCTCTGTCTCCGGCGGAAATGCCGGGCGCCAGTCCGAGGTTTCGTCGCTGAGCACCGCCGGCTTGTTGGCGCGCGTGTCAATCTGCACCGCCAGCCGGTGGGCCTGCGGCGCGCTCTTCGTCCGGGACAGAATCACCGTCGCCGTGCCGGTCGTCAGCTGCCCGTACATGCCGGCGGCGCTGATGCCGATGCCCTGCTGGCCGCGCGACATCCGCAGGCGGTGGAATTTGGAGCCGTACAGCAGCTTGGCGAACACCTTGGGAATCTGCGCACGGACGATCCCGGGCCCGTTGTCCTGCACCGCCACCCAGAAGCGCCCGTCCGCCACCTGCCGCAGCTCCACCGCGATCTCCGGCAGAATCCCCGCTTCCTCGCAGGCGTCCAGCGAGTTGTCCACCGCCTCCTTCACCGCCGTCATGATCGCCTTGCGCGGGCTGTCGAACCCCAGCAGATGGCGGTTCTTCAGGAAAAACTCCGAAACGGAGATCTCCCGCTGCTTCTTGGCCATGCTTTCGGCCGTCTCCTTCGCGCTTGTCGTTTTCGCCATCTCTCGCCTTTCTCGTTTCCCGGCCCCGGCCAAATGTTAATTGTACAGACTTCACCCTCCAAGGGTGAAGTCTGTACATTTAACTATTACCCCCGGCGGCTCAGGAGATTTTCAGGATCTGCTCTTCACTCGCGACCAGGATCCGGTAGAGCTCCCCGGGATCGTCCGCGTCGCGCATCTCCAGCAGCAGGCTGGTCTGGTGGCACATCATGCACAGACGCGCCAGCACGTGCAGGTGGATGCGGTCGTCCTGGCAGCAGATCAGAAAAAAGATGTCCGTGGTGGACCGGTCGGGGGATCCGAAGGGGACCTGGGCAATGCTCTTGCCCACCACGACAAACGAATCCTCGAACATGTAGGGTTCGTGGTTGCGCGGATGCAGCAGGGCCAGCCCGCCGGCCAGCGCCGTGGAACAGAGCTTTTCGCGCTCGACCAGGCTGTCCAGCAGCTCCGTGCGGTAGCACAGCTTGCCCGTTCGGTCGGCCAGCTCCACCATGTCGCGCAGCACGGAAGCCTTGGTGCGGCTGCCCAGCCGCGGCTCGATCCATTCCGGGCGGATCAGCGCCGGAATGATGGCGGCATCGCTGGACAAATCGTGGTAGCGGGCGGTGCTGCGGCGGTGGAAATCCGCCAGCCGTTCGTCGCCGAAGCCCAGCAGGCGGCGCGACGCCCATTCGTCCACATCGTTGTGGCGGAACACGAGGCGCCCCCCCTGGCGTTCGCACGGGATCTCCCCGCGTCGGGCCAGCTCTTCCACGCGGTCTTCCGTCAGGTGCAGGTATTCCGCGGCCTCGGCCAGATTGAACACGCGATAAGGCATCGGCGCATAAACTCCTGTGCGGCTCCGCTCCCTAGATCTTCAGCAGGCCGGCCGCGAAGACCAGCAACAGACCCGCCGTCAGGACCAGCCCCCCCGCCGTCGCCGCGGGAAACGGACTGCCGTCCAGCCGACGGCGCAGCCATTTGGAATAAAACGCCGCGGCGCCCGTCGCCAGCGTCACCAGCAGCATGATCAGGAAAAACATCTGGTTCTTTCCGGCCCACTCCGCCGGCCCCGCCCCCGGCGAGCCCGATCCGCCCATGGCCGCCTTGCCCACCACCGGCAGGATCATGCATTGAAACAGCACCAGCAGGCCGAACGCCACCGCCAGCACCTGGCCGACAACCGGCGCGCCCGCCAGCTTCCGGAAATCCAGCGGTTCCGGAACCGGCACTTCTTTCCTGGACTTGGATGACGCACTCATTGGACGCGCATTGTCCATATTCCCCGCGCGGATTCAAGCAAAACGCGCGGGGATCGGCCGCCCGGCAAAAAGTATAGTTATTGCAATAACTATATGTTCCGCCGTCCCGGCTGACTGGAATGGTCGGGGCCCGCACGCGAACCGCTCCCGCGTTCCCGGCGATGTGCAAGTGTGCAGGTGGACGCTTTCCGCTTTGCGGCCGCTCCTCCGGCGTGTAGGATGCGCGCCGACAAGGAACCTGCCATGAAGAAAAAGTCCAAGAACATCGTGATCCTGCTGGGCAGCGCCCGCGAAGACGGCAACTCGACGCGCCTGGCCTACGCCTTTGCCGATGCCGCCAGCCTTCGCGGTCATGCCGTCCAGTCCATCCGGGTCCCGGCCCTGGACATCGCCCCCTGCGACGGCTGCGGCGAATGCTGGAAGCCGGCGTCCACTCCCTGCGTCCTCCGCGACGACATGGATTCCGTCTATCCCCTCCTGCGGAAGGCCGACATGCTGGTGTTTGCCACGCCGCTTCATTTTTTCACCTGGTCTGTTCCCCTCAAGACGCTGGTGGACCGCCTGTACTGCCTGGCCCCGAAGCGGCGCCACGGGCTCAAAGGCCTCCCCGTCGCCCTGCTCGCCACGGCCGCCGACCCCCGTCCGGCGGCCTTTGCCGGCCTCAAAGCCACCTTCCGGCTGGTCGCCGGCTTCATGCAATGGAAAATCCTCGACGAGGTGCTTGTTGCCGGCGTCGCGCAGGAAGGTGACATCGCCCGCAAGCCCCGCGCCCTGGCCCGCGCCCAGACCCTCGCCGGCCGCCTGCCCTGACCCCGTCCCGCCCGCTCCGGTGCAGCCACGTTTCCACGCGTTGCCTTCCGCTTGAACCGTGGTATAGTTCCAGGTTCTGAACATGGAAGGAATTCCCGCATGACCCCCGATGCCATCCAGATCCGCAAGGCCCGCTTCGGCGACGGCCAGGCCATTTTCCAATGCATCAAGTCCCACCCGAACGAGCTGGTGCCCCGCCCCTTGAGCGACATCCTGCTGAACATCGACCGGTTCCTTGTCGCCGAACTCGACGGCCAAATCGTCGGCACGGCCTCCTGGGCCGTTCTCCCGGAACTGGATCCCGCCAAGAATCCCTCCATCGAAATCCAGTCGGTCTCCGTCCGCGCCGACCTCCAGAAGCACGGGCTGGGCCGGCGTCTGGTCGAGGCGGCCATGGAACGCGTCAGCGAATTCAAGCCCGACCAGCTCATCGTCCTGACCTTCACCCCGCCCTTCTTCGCCGCGCTGGGCTTTACGCCCATCCCCAAAGAGAAAATCCTCTACAAACTCTACAAGGGCTGCATGAACTGCTCGAAATACGATTCGCCGCTGACCTGTCCCGAAGTCGCCATGGCCCGTGTGCCGCCCAGCCGCCAGGCGGCTCCGTGATCCCGCCCGCCCGCACCCGTTGTGCCCTCCGCACCGCCGTCCTCGCGGCTCTGGCCCTCCTCGCCCCCGCGCTGGCCTTCGGCTGGTCCGGCGTCCAGCATGTCCACATCTCCCGCGCCGCCGCCCGCAACATGCCCAACGAAGCCGCCGCCTTCCGCGAGTTTGCCCGCCCCATGGCCTTCCCCAGCATCTTCCCCGACCTCTGGCGGCTGTCCGACTCCACCGAAGACCCGCGCCACTACTTTGAACCCGACCGCCTGCCTCGGGACTTCGACCTGCTGAGTCTCCACACCAACCGGCTCCTCGCCTTTGAATCCCAGATCCCCGAAGCGCCCGTCGTCATCGGGATCGCCCCCTGGACCATCCTGGACCTGATGGCGGACATGACCGAATCCATGCGGACCAACGACTGGATGTGGGCCGCGCGCTGCGGGTCCGCCCTCGCCCATTACCTCGCCGACCTGCACATGCCCCTGCACTGCACCCGCAACTACAACGGACAGGATACCGGCCAGCACGGCATCCACTCGCGCTTTGAATCCGACATGACCAAGGCCTTCTGCCGCTACGAAGACATCCGGCCCGCCCCCGCCGTCTATCTGGAGGACCCCTTCCGCTCCATCCTCGGCTGGGTAGCCGAATCCTCGGCCGTGGTGCCCGATGTCCTCCGCGCCGATCTGATCGCCACCCGCGCCGACGGACGCACCGACTCCGAACCCTACTACCTCAAGCTCTGGGAACTCACCTCCGGGATCGTCCAGGAACGGCTCAGCTCCGCCGCCGGCAACCTGTCTTCCATCTGGTACACCGCCTGGGTCAATGCCGGCCGCCCCCCCATTCCCGCCGCCTTCGACGAACTCCCCCCCCACTCGGTCTTCTCCGGCGTGGGCATTGATCCGCCGGAAGTCGAAGGCCAGCACCTCCAGCGCCAGAAACAGAAGTACGACCTGATCATCTGGCTCGTCATGGGCGCCATTGCCCTGATCGTCATCGGTTCCTCCCTGTACCGCGGCGCGCAGGCCCGCCGCGCCCCCCGGACGTGAAGCGCGAACGGCTCGATGTCCTGCTGGTCGAACGCGGCCTGGCCGAAAGCCGCGAAAAAGCCAAGCGGCTGATTCTGGCCGGCCAGGTGCTGGTAGATGACGCCCCCGCCGGCAAGGCCGGCCATGAAGTCCCCCTCGACTGCGTCCTGCGCGTGCGCCAGCCGGAACGATTTGTCGGCCGCGGCGGCCTCAAGCTCGAAGAGGCCTTCCTGCGCTTTCCCCTGCTGTCCGCCGAGGGCCGGATCTGCGTGGACATCGGCGCATCCACCGGCGGCTTCACGGACTGCCTGCTGCAGCACGGCGCCGCCCGGGTCTATGCCGTGGATGTCGGCAAGTGCCAGCTCCACCCCCGCCTCGCCGCCGATCCGCGCGTTGCGGTCCTCGACGGCTGCAATGCCCGCCACCTGCAGCCCGGCGATCTCCCC
>CAZHSS010000105.1:0-5871 GCA_964535205.1 uncultured Verrucomicrobiota bacterium | reverse complement strand
CCATGCCCCCGGAAATCCTCTTCCCCGAACACCACGAATCGCACGCCGGCAGCGCCTTCTATCCCTCCCCCTACGAAAGCGCCGCCATCCTGACCGTGGACGGCGTCGGCGAATGGGCCACCAGCACCATCGGCCACGGACAGGGCAACGAGGTCAGGATCCTCGAAGAACTCCGCTTCCCCCACTCCATCGGCCTGCTCTATTCCGCCTTCACCTACTTCACCGGCTTCAAGGTCAATTCCGGCGAGTACAAGCTGATGGGCCTGGCGCCCTACGGCCGGCCCGTCTACGTGGACCTCATCCGCGAGAAGCGCAGTCGCAACAGCTGAGCCGGCCCGCGCACCGCTCCTTCCGCCTCGATCTCGACTACTTCGGCTATCTCGACGGCCTGACCATGACCAACCACCGCTTCGACGAGCTGTTCGACGGCCCCCCGCGCAAATCCGAATCCGACCTGACCCAGCGCGAAATGGACATCGCCGCCTCCATCCAGGTCGTCACCGAAGACATCGTCCTGCGCATGGCCCGCCACGCCCGCGAACTGACCGGCGAAAAACATCTGTGCATGGCCGGGGGCGTCGCCCTCAACTGCGTGGCCAACGGCCGCCTCCTGCGCGAACACATCTTCGACGACATCTGGATCCAGCCCGCCGCCGGCGATGCCGGCGGGGCGCTCGGCTGCGCTCTCGTCGCCTGGCACCAGGTCAAGGGTAATCCCCGCACCGCCGACAACAGGCGCGACCAGATGAACGGCGCCTATCTCGGCCCCGACTTCTCCGACGACGAAATCGGCGAGTTTCTCCAGGCCAAGGGCTATCCAGCCGATAAACACGACGGCCCCGAGTGGGCCCGGACCATCGCCCGCCTCATCGCCGAGGAAAACGTCATCGGCCTGTGCCAGGGGCGGATGGAATTCGGTCCGCGCGCCCTCGGCGGGCGCTCCATCATCGGCGACGCCCGCTCGCCCAAGATGCAGTCCATCATGAATCTCAAGATCAAGTACCGCGAATCCTTCCGGCCTTTCGCGCCCTCCTGCCTCGAGGAAAAGGTGTCCGACTACTTCGAGATCGACCGCCCCTCGCCCTACATGCTGCTGGTCGCGCAGGTCCGCAAGGAGCGCTGCCTCGGGCTGGACGACGCCGAGACCCTCTCCCCCCGCGAGCGCATCAACCAGGTCCGCTCCGACATCCCCGCCATCACCCATGTGGACTATTCCGCCCGCGTGCAGACCGTCAACCGCGAGACCAGCCCGCGCTACTACGACATCATCAAAGCCTTTGACGACCTCACCGGCTGCGGCGTCATCATCAACACCTCGTTCAACGTCCGCGGCGAACCCATCGTCTGCACCCCGGAGGACGCCTACCGCTGCTTCATGCGCACCGAAATGGACTGCCTCGTCCTCGGCTCCTACATCCTCGACAAGAAACACCAGCCCCCCTTCCAGGACAGCGCCAACTGGCGCAAGGATTTCGTGCTGGATTAGAGTGCATTCGGATTTGTTGTAGCCGGCCGCGATGAGGCCGGCGGCTGTTGAGTACAAGGCCGGGGTCATCGCCCCCGGCTACAGAAAACGTCAAGCCGCGTTAACCACCCCCTGGAAAAAGGTTCCCATGAAAATCCTGAAATATCTCGGCGTCCTGCTCAAGGAATTCGGCGAATTCGCCTGGCACAACAAGGCCTGGTGGATCCTGCCCATCGTCCTGATCCTCCTGCTGCTCTCCGTGCTGATCTTCGCCGGCTCCTCCGCCGCCCCATTCATCTACACGCTGTTCTAACGCCTACTGCATCTGCTCTTCCCGCCAGTAGAGGGGAATGACCTTGTTCCGGTCCACCTCGAACACGGCCCAGACGCCCATCCGCACGCCGTTGCTGTCGCCGATGGACACCACCCGCACATAGCGCCGGTCGGCCACGGAAATCTGGTCCGCCAGCGCCGCATCCATCCCCGACTTGGCGATCGCCTCCTGCACGCTGGCGAACCCGTCGTCCTTGGTGTTCGGCAGGCCGTCCTCGCCCAGGCGCTCCCGCAGCAGGTCCTCCACCACCCACTCGTCCATCATCCGGCCGTCTCCGCCCGTCAGCGTCATCAGCACCTCGCGCGACGCCGTATTGACGTTGACCTTGCCGTCCCCGAACGTCGTCAGCAGGTGGGCGATGCCCCGCAGCGGCTCGCCCCGCGGATCCGCCGGAGGCCCCCCGTACACGACTTCGGGCGCGAACCCCTTGATCAGCAGCAGCTCGTCCACCGTGTCCAGCGGCGCGTTTTTCGGCACGTACCCCGCCGACTTGTAAAACGCGTCATCCTCCTCCGCCCCGTTCAGCCGGTGCTCGTCGCCCTCGTCCGTGAAATCCATGAAGCAGTCGATCAGATCCGGCCAGGTTTCCTCCGGCACCCCCGCCTGATCCAGCAGCTCCTCCCAGTCCTCGTCCTGCAGCTCGTTCACGTTCCGCCGGCCCGCCTCCGGCAGAATGTCCACCGTTGCGGTGGACAATCCCATCGCCACCTCGATGCCCGTCACGCCGATCCCCCGCTCAAGGTTTTTCGCCAGGATCCGGAACGATTCCGCCTCTTCGTCGCTTTCCTCGAACGAGCTCGCATCGAAACTTTTCGCCAGCAGGAACTTGGCATATTCGGCCCCGCCCCGCGCCGCCACCTGCGCCTTCAGCCGCTTGCGCGCATGCGACGTAATGCCGGCCTCGATGTGCATCTCGTACGCCAGCCCGCTCACCAGCAGGCTCAGAATCAGCACCGTCCACAGCGCCACGATCAGCGCCGCCCCCCCCCTCTCCCCCAAAGGGGTCAGCCCGTGAATGGATGCATGTTGCCCTCCCGCCCGCGGAAATCCCGCCGGTTTTCCGGATTTTCCATGGCGTGGAAAACCGCCGGGGAAGTTTTCCACACCGTGGAAAACTTTTTTCCATGGCGTGGAAAACAGCGGGAAATTTTTTCCATGGCGTGGAAAACTCATCGCCCGCCTCCCCGGGAGCCGCCATCCACCTGGATTTCGACATCGGGAGTTTCCCCGGCAGACGATGAACCGCCGCCGGCCGGCCCCGCATCCTCCGCGGCCGCTTCCGCTGCGTCGCGGCGGGCCTCGCGCGCATCGCTCCGGCCCCGGCGTTCGCCGCCGGGCAGATCGGGGGCCACTTCCAGCTCCACCAGCCGCTGCAGTTCGAGGGATTCGTCAAAATCCTTTCGCTTCTGCATCGTCAGGGTCACGCGCACCAGCTTGGGCAGGGAATTGGTTTCCTCCCAGTCCTGGCTCCAGCGGTCCTCCTCGAAGTCGTACCATTCGCAGCTGAACCCGTCCACGCCTGGCGCCACCCGCCAAGACTCCACACCGTGCAGTTCCACTTCCTCCGCCAGGTGCGGCCAGGCCTGGACCACCAGGCTTCGGTCCTCCCCGCTGCCGTCCACTGTCACCGACAGCCGGTGCAGGCCGTGCTGATACGGTGAATCCGCCGTTCCGCTGGTGACCCAGCTGATCTCGTTGGCCGCGCTCGATCCCGTGCCGCCGCGGGGATCCAGCCAGAACCCGAAGGCTTCGGGCTTGGACGGAAACCAGGCCGCGCCGCGCAGCGCCGTCACCAGCTGTTCCATCGCGAACTCGCCGTAGTGCAGCTGCTCCAGCATCTCTCCCCCGCGGTTCCACGCCTTGGTGATGCTCCAGAAAATGCCGCCCGACATCGCCGCCGCCAGGCTGAAAATCGCCAGGGCCACCAGCAGCTCGATCAGCGTGAAGGCCGCGCCTGTTGTGTGCCGTTTTCCCATCACAGCGCCTTGGGTTTCAACGTGCGCTTCCCATCCACGTTTTCCGGCACGTAGAGCATCTGGACGGTTTCTTCCATGCCCCGGCGGTCGCCGCTCTGCGACCAGTACACGCGGGTGGTCACCTGGAACAGGCCCTCCTGCTCTTCGTCCTCCGCGCCGAAATCCTCGATGATCCGCACCCAGCTCCAGCCGGACGGGCCGCCGGTGAACCCGCCGCTGTCCTGGCCCGCCGTGATCTCGTCCTCCAGCCGCAGGGGGTTCTCCGCCTCCACCAGCCCCAGCATGCGCCGGGCCTGCTCGTAGTTGCGCGCCTGCCGCACCACCGCCAGCGCCCGCGACGCCCCCTCCACCAGCGCCATCAGCGCCGTCCCCAGTATCACCACCGCCAGCAGCACCTCAATCAGTGTCATGCCCGCCTTCGCCACTTGGACATTGGATAGTGGATAGTGGATAGTGGATATTGACGCCCCCCCCCTGCCCCCTGTCCCCTGTCTCCTCTCCCCTGTCCCCTGCCCCCTGTCCCCTGCCCCCTGCCCTCTGACCCCTGCCCTACTCACGCTCCACCCGGGCCTTCCCCGTCACCGCATCCACGCGGATCCGGGCATTGCGGCTTTCGCCGTCGCCGATGCTCACCTCGTAGCCTTCGCACATGCCGTTGGGATAATAGCTAACGTAATGAATGCCATCCATCTCGTTCCCGCCGCGGAACGACAGAATCTTCACCCCGTCTTCCAGCGACCGGGTCATCACCTGATTGAGGGCCGGCGGGGCCTCTTCCGGTGCCGGGGTTCCCCCGGACACCATGGCACCCATCGTGCCCCCGGCCGGCGCCCCGCCCCCCACACTGCCGAAAAAGGCATCTTTCTTCGCCCCCGGCTGGCCCTGATCCACCAGTTCGATCGTCCCCTTGACCTCGTCGAACAGCACGGCCATGTACCGCTGCCCCAGCACCGCCTTGGCCTGGGCGTTCCGGTGCACCATCAGCAGCGTCCGTTGGGAATTGCGCAGCTTGGCGCCCCGGAACGACCGCGCGAACGCCGGAATCGCCACGGCCGACGCCACCCCGAGAATCACGACCACCAGCAGAATTTCGATCAGCGTGAATCCTCCCGTGCGGAGGTTGGCCCCCGCTGTGCGCCTGTTCCGCTTCATGGCCGACCGCCCGCGCCCGGGTCCGCCCCCCCGGCTATTTCACGTCATCCGTGCTGCCAAAGCTTCCGTCAGGCCCCGCCGAGGCCACCGTATAGATGTTGCCCTGCTTGGTGTACTGGAAGTCGTTGCCCCACGGATCTTTCAGCGACTCCGCCTTGCGCAGGTACGGCCCGTTCCAGTTCGGCTCGCTCCCCTTCGTCATCAGATTGTTCAGGCTTTCCGGCAACCGGCCGTTGTCCGTCTCGTACAGGTCAATCGCCGTGCCGATCGCCCCGATGCTCGCCTTGGCGGCCGACACCTGGCTCTGGCCCACGCGGCCCCCCAGCCGCGGGACGGCCACCGCCGCCAGAATCCCGATGATCACCACCACCAGCAGGATTTCAATCAGCGTAAACCCCGCATCCCGTCGCTCAATCTCGTTCGCTTGTCTCTTCATCCTGGAACCTCCGTGCCATTCCGTCTATTCACGGTTCAACCTACCACACCCGTCCCGCTCCGCCCATCCCCTTTTTCCGCAACGCCCCGCCCCGCCCTTCCGGCCGCCTCCCCCTTCCGACCCAAGCCCTTGCCCCGCCCCGTCCAACGGTTTTTCGTTTTTCCTCAGTGAATTTGGGGCTTGAAATGCCCGGCAAAGGGGGGAGAATGGCGCGGTATTTTTCTTTCCCTCGCGGAGTCAACTGATGAATTTGAAAAAACCATTAACGGTGGAAACGATCTGCCTCGACCTCAAGGGCGCCACCAAGGATGAAATCCTGGCCGAGATGGTGGATCTGCTGATGGCCTCCGGGCACATCCGCGACCGCGAAGCCGTCCTGCGCGCCATCACCGAGCGCGAAAAGCGCATGAGCACCGGCATGCAGAACGGCATCGCCATTCCCCATGGCAAGACCGACAGCGTGGACTGCCTGATCGCCGCCCTCGGCATCAAGCGCTCCGGCGTGGAT
>CAZHSS010000104.1:5189-5905 GCA_964535205.1 uncultured Verrucomicrobiota bacterium | reverse complement strand
GCTTCGGGGTGGAAGGGTTCGGTGCGCAGGGAGGTTTCGAGGACCGAGATGGCGCGGTCCATGCGGCCCTGCTGGAGATAGACCAGGCCCAGGATGCGCTGGGCGGCGGCCATGCGGGGATAGGCGCGGAGGGCGGCGAGGGCCTGTTCCTCGGCCTGGTCGAAGCGGCCGGCGTTGAGGTGTTCGCCGGCCAGGCGGAAGGCGGCCATGGCGTCTTCCATCCGGTCGGATTCCTGCAGGGCGGGGGAGGCGGGGAGGGCCGGGGCGGAAGGGCGGGCCGGGGCGTCGGGCGACGGGGAGGGCACCGGGTGCGCCGGGGGCGCGGCGGGGACGGCCGGCGTTTCCGGGGAGGGGGTGGGCTGGATCAGGATGCCGCGCCGCTTTTCCTCGCGCAGGACCAGGGCGATGGAGCCGGCCAGCAGCAGGCCGAAGACGGCAATGAAGACGCCGATGCGCCGGTTGGCGGCGGCGCGCTGGGGATCGACGGGGCCGGATGGAGGGTGCGCGCTCACGGGGGTCTAGGGATCGAGGTTGACGAGTTGTCCGGTGTCGAAATCGAGCCGGCGATAATAGCAGTTGCGGGGTTCGCCCTGCCGGTTTTTCGTGTGGCAGATGCCTCCGCGGCGGGGACGGACGATATAGACGAGGGAGTTCTGTTCGCAGTTGACCCGGACGTCCAGCAGCTCGAAGGTCTCGCCGGAGGTCTTGCCCTTTTC
>CAZHSS010000104.1:0-5179 GCA_964535205.1 uncultured Verrucomicrobiota bacterium | reverse complement strand
GAGGTGCTCCAGAAGATGGCCGTGCGCTCGGCAACGGCCTTCTTCAGGGCGGTTTCGTTGGTGTAGGCGATGAGAATGACCTCGCGGGTGTCGGCGTTCTGGACGGCGACGGGAATGACGCCGGGGCAGGCGGCGACGGCCTTGGAAAGCTTCTGGAAGTCGAGGGTGAGGGCGGTGCCTTCTTCGAGTTCTTTCATGCGGGGACTCCTTTCAGACGGGATTCGCCGGGGGCGGCGAAGGGCTCGCGGACTTCGATGCCGCGGGCGGCGAGACGGGCCTTGGCCTGGGGAATGGTGAATTCGCCGAAATGGAAGATGGAGGCGGCGAGGACGGCATCGGCGCGGCCGAGGAGAATGCCGTCGGCGAGATGGTCGAGGGTGCCGACGCCGCCGGAGGCGATGACGGGAACGGGGACGGCATCGGCGATGGCGCGGGTCAGCTCGAGGTCGTAGCCGTCGCGGGTGCCGTCGCGGTCCATGCTGGTGAGGAGGATTTCGCCGGCGCCGAGCCGGACGCCTTCGACGGCCCACTCGACGGCGTCGAGGTCCGTGGGGTTTCGTCCGCCGTGGGTATAGACGGTCCATCCGGGGCGGCCGCCGGTGTTGCGGCGGGCGTCCAGGGCCAGGACGATGCACTGGGTGCCGAACTGCCGGGAGGCGTCACGGATCAGGCCGGGATTCAGGATGGCGGCGGTATTGAGGGAGACCTTGTCGGCGCCGGCCTGGAGCATGCGGCGGATGTCGGCGGGGGTGCGCAGGCCGCCGCCGACGGTGAGTGGCATGAAGACCTGGGCGGCGACGGCGCGGACGACGTCCACGAGGGTGTCGCGCTCGTCGCTGGAGGCGGTGATGTCGAGGAAGGCGAGTTCGTCGGCGCCCTGGGCCTCGTAGGCGCGAGCGACGGCGACGGGATCGCCGGCGTCGCGCAGCTCGACGAACCGGACGCCCTTGACGACGCGTCCGGCAGCGATGTCGAGGCAGGGAATGATGCGCTTGGCCGGCACGGGAAACTCCCTACGGCCAGTTCTGGACGATCTGGTTGATGATGCGGCGTCCGAGGTCTTCGGCGGCCGGGCGGAGGGCGACGGCCTTGGAGGAAGTCATGTCGCCGGCGAAGTCAAAGTCGTACCAGCCGGTAATGGACGGGGACTGGGCGACGACAGAGCGGTCGGCGCGGCGATAGAGGACAAAGGAGGCGCGGATGTTCATGCGGTACTGGTTGGCGGTGGAACTTTCGCCGGAGACGTAGGCGACGGGATCGAGCCAGAACTGGTTGAGGATGATCTCGAGGATGGTGTCGGCGGAGTCGGCGGGGGCCAGGCGCAGGGAGCCGTCCATCTGAATCTGGGCAAGGATGGCCTGGGTGACGTCCTGTTCGAGCAGGGGTTCGCGGGTCTGGTTGTCGCAGGTGGGCATGTACACGGTGCGGATGTCCGGGGGCAGCATGGAGCCGAGGCGGTACTGCACGCAGCCGGAGGCGGAAAGAAGCAGGGCGAGAAGAAGCAAAGGCAGGCGTTTCATGTCAGTTCTCCGGGTCGGGGGGGGGCGGGGCGCCGGGGCCCAGCTGGCGGGCGAGTTCCTGGACGCGCCGCCGGGCGTCGGCGGCCTGATCGGCATCGGGGTGGGCGGCCAGAAACGCGCGGTATTCGATGAGGGCGGCGGCGGGCCGGCGGAGGATGCGGTCGTAGTAGCGTGCGCGGTCGAAGGCGTTGGCGGCCTGGCGGGCCAGCAGATCCCGGCGGGTGGCGCGGATGCCGTCGGCGGCCGCGGAATCCGGATGGCGCTGCAGATACAGGTCGCAGGCGGCGATGGCGGTTTCGACGGCGCGGTTGTCCTCGGGCGAATCCCGGGCGATGCGGATGTGGCAGCGGGCCTGGCCGAGGGCGGAGGGTTCGGCGACGTCGCTGTCGGGGAAGCGGTTCAGGGCGGTGAAATAGGCGTCAATGGCTTCGGGATACGCATAGACGCGTTCATGGGCCTGGCCGATGCGGAAATAGGCCTCGGCGGCGAGGGGGCTTTCGGGGGCGTTGCGGACGATCTTCTCCAGATAGGGGATGGCGCGTTCCGGGGCGGAGAATCCGGGGATGAAGAGGAACTTGCCCTTGCGGTGCTCCATGATCGCCTTGGCCAGGTCCATCTGGCGGGCGATGATCTCATTGAATTCAAAGCGCCCGGGATAGGTATCCACGAGATGCTGATAGGCGTCGAAAGCCTCCTGGAAGCGGCGGCGGCGGTCCAGATGGCGGGCATAGAGCAGCTGGGCGCCGGGGGCTTCGGGGGCCTGGGGCCAGAACAGGCGGAGGGCATAGGCCTGGCGGGCGGCGGCGCGGGCCTTGCCGGCGCGGTCCAGCGACTGGACCCACTCCCACTGGGCGGCGGGATCCTTTTTCCGGGGGCGGGTGAAGAGGTGGAACCCGCGTTCGGGGCCGGTTTCGACGTACGGACGGGCTGCGGCGGGGCCTGCCGCCGCCAGGCTGCCGACCAGGCAGAGGAGGAAGAGAAACCGGCGTCCGGCCGCGCTGGCAATGAACCTCGACATGGCCGGAACATTACGCAACGCCGGAAAGCCGGTCAAGGCCCGTGTCGGCGGTTCGGGGGAGTTGGGGGTTGCGGTGGCGCAGGGGTTTGGCATAGTGACGGGGATGGACATCCCGAAACAGCGGAGATGGATGCGGATGACGGCGGCGCTGGCCCTGTGGGCGGCGACGGCGGCGGGGTCTCCGTTCGAGTTCAAGGTGGATCCGTTCTACGCGGAGACCATGCTGTCGGGCCGGTTCGGCGACAAGCCGGTGTATTTCTTCCTGGGGCCGTCGCCGACGATGGAAAAGGCGCTGGTGGCGTTCATCGAATCCGCGGGCAAGACCCTGGACGTGTGCGTGTTCGACCTGAACCTGCCGCAGGTGGCGCAGGCGCTGCTGGCGGCGCAGGACCGGGGGGTGCAGGTGCGGGTGATCGTGGACCGCGACAACGCGGAGCGGGCCTACGACGTGGAGGACGAACTGGCGGAGATGGAAAAACGGGGCATGCTGACGCTGGCCCACAACCGATCGGGGCTGATGCACAACAAGTTCATGATCGCGGACGGCGAGCGCGTCTGGACGGGGTCGTACAACTTCACCCGCAACTGCTCGAACTTCAACGACAACCACGCCATCGTGCTGGAGAGCCCCGAACTGGCGGAAAACTACACGATGGAATGGAAGGAGATCTTCGAGAAGCGCCACGGCAAGCGGTTCGCCTATCCGACGCCGCATCCGCAGGTGGACATCGGCGGGACGGAAATCCTGAATGCCTTCACGCCGGAGGACGACGTGCGCGGGACGATCGTGGCGGCGATGGACCAGGCCACGAACGAAATCGCCATGATGGCGTTTTCGTTCACCGACGGCGACATGACCGACGCCATCCGCCGGGCGTTGAAGCGGGGGGTGCGGGCGATTATCCTGCTGGATTCCGGCCTCGCGAAGCATCCCGGGGCGAACACGAAGGAACTCGAAGCCATGGGCGCCAACGTGCGCATGTCGCCGGGGGTGCGGCTGCATCACAAGGTGATCGTGATTGACCGCGAAACCGTCGTGCTGGGGTCGGCGAATTTTTCGGGCTCGGCCCTGGATCGCAATGACGAGAACGTGCTGATCGTGAAGGCGCCGAATTTCGCGCAGGCGATGCTGCGCGAAGCCATCCGCTGCTGGCGCGCGGAGCCCTACTGGATCACCAAGTGGCGCACGCCGCTCCCCGCCGGCATGTAGGGCCCGAGGAAGAGGGGAGGCGTTTTGGCGGGCCATGGAATGTCTTGCGGGGTTGCGGAGGGGGTGCGTATGCTTCCGCCGGTTTGTTGAGAAAGGCGTATTTTCATGAAGAAGACGATTCAGATCATGCCGTGCCTGGACATCCGGGGCGGGCGCGTGGTGAAGGGCATTCATTTTGTGGATCTGATTGACGCGGGTGATCCGGTGGCGTGCGCGTCAGCGTACGAGGCGTCGGGGGCGGACGAGCTGGGATTTCTGGACATTACGGCGACGGTGGAGAAGCGGCGGACGGTGTTTGACGTGCTGCGGCGGGTGACGGAGGCGGTGACGATTCCGGTGACGGTGGGCGGAGGCATCCGGGCCCTGGCGGACGTGGAGGCGGCGCTGGCGGCCGGGGCGGCGAAGGTCAGCATTTCCTCCGCCGCGTTCCGGGATCTGGATTTCGTGGCGGAGGCGGTGAAGCAGTTCGGCGGGAAGCGGATCGTGCTGGCGATCGACGCGGACCGCAACCGCAAGCTGCCCTCGCAGCGGGAAGTGTATATTGACGGGGGGCGGACGCCGACGGGGACGGATGCGGTGGAGTTTGCCAAACGGATGGCCGGTCTGGGGGTGGGGGAGATGCTGCCGACGAGCAAGCTGGGCGACGGATCGAAGACGGGCTATGACCTGGATCTGATCCGGGGGATTGCCGACGCCACGAAGCTGCCGACGGTGGCCAGCGGCGGGGCCGGCAAGCTGATTCATTTCCTGGAGGCGGTGAAAGAAGGCCATGCCAGCACCTTGCTGGCGGCCAGCGTCTTCCATTTCGGCATGTTTACGGTGCAGCAGGTCAAGGTGTATCTCGCCGGCCAAGGTGTGCCGGTGCGAAATCCGCCCAAGCCCGGATGATTCCTTTCCGGCCGCGGTCTGACGTCCGGCCGCGCCGGAGGCGGCATCAGGCGGGGGGTGTGCGGTCGAGGACGTCGCGAATTTTCCGGGCGAGCTGGATCCGGCTGAAGGGCTTCTGGAGGAATCCGGCGCCGGTGTCCCGGACGCCTTTTTTCGCCAGCAGGTTGGCGGCGTAGCCGGACATGTAGAGATGGGGCAGGTCGGGGCGGACGGCCAGCGCCCGCCGGACCAGGTCCGGACCGCTCATGTCCGGCATCATGACATCCGTCAGCAGAAGGTCGAAGGCGCGGGGGGAGGTTTCCAGCAGGCGCAGGGCTTCGGCCGGCGTATCGCAGGCGCGGACGGTGTAGCCCAGCGATTCGAGCATGCGGCGGGCGGTTTGGAGCAGGGCTTTTTCGTCTTCGGCGATCAGGATGGTTTCGGTGCCGCGCAGGGATTGGAGGACTTCCGGGTCGTCGGGGGTGCCAACGGCCGCGGGTTCGGTTTGATCCCGGAGCCGGGGAAAAAAGACCTGGAAGGTGGAGCCCTGGCCGGGACGGCTCT
>CAZHSS010000103.1:0-6013 GCA_964535205.1 uncultured Verrucomicrobiota bacterium | reverse complement strand
CTCGGCCACCGAACGCGAATCCGCCGACCTGGAATCCCAGTCCATCCAGATCAAGCGCATCCGCTACTTTGCCGGCCTGCTGGCGAAGGGCGAACCCGGCCCCTTCCCCGGCACCATTGTCTCCCTCAATCCCAAGGGGCTCATCGTAGAACTGCACGACACCCTGCAGCAGGGCATGCTGCCCTATCACGCCCTCGGCCGCGAACGCTATTATGTGTCGGAAGACGGCCTCTCCGCCTCGGCCCGCCAGGGTTCGCCCTTCCGCCTCGGCCAGCCCGTCACGGTCGGCCTGGCCGCCGTGGATGAACGCCTCCGCCGGGTGGATTTCTTCCTGCCTGGCGCCGAACGTCGCCCTCCGCGACGCGGGAAAGGAAGCGATCAACGCAGACACGGGGCGAAACAGGCGAAACCGACCGACCAGGCGAAACCCGGACAAAAACCGGCCCGCCCCCACAAACGCATTGACAAGGCCAAGCCAAACGCGGGAAATTCATCCGCGCACGGCAGCCGCAGGCACCGGCAAGGTCCTTCCAAAACCCAAAGGAATAAATCGTCATGAAGAAACTCATTGCTCTGGCCCTTCTCGCGGCGCTGGCCGTACCGGCCGCCGTCCTGGCCGCCGATGCCGAAGTCTATGCGGAAGTCCTGTCCGCCTACGTCTATCGCGGCGCCGTCGGCAACGACGAAGCCGTCTTCCAGCCCGGCCTCGATGTCACCGGCCCCTTCGGCCTCGGCTTCAGTCTCTGGAGCAGCATGAACCTGACCGACAACGAATCGCCCTGGTATCCCGACACCGCCGGCAAATGGGGCGAGCTGAACCTCGGCCTCAACTGGACCCTCCCCTGGGAAGGCCCTGTCAGCGTGACCGTCGGCGCCACCTATTTCGTCTATCCCCAGGACGCCAGCGAAATCGTTACCGACGAGGAAACCGGCGAAATGATCCTCGATGAAGACGGACTGGCCCTCGTCACCGACGCCCCCGCCGACGACGGCTATGAAGTCTATGTCGAACTGGCCGCCGAAGACCTCCTGCTCTCCCCCACCCTGACCCTCTGCCACGATCTGGCCAACACCGATGACTGGATCGTCCTGCTGGGCATCGGCCACAGCCTGGACCTGATGGACAAGCTGTCGCTGGATCTCGGCGCCACCGTCGGCTTCGCCGGCGAATACTACGTCAGCGACAACTACGGGGGCGACGCCGGCTCCGCCTGGAGCCACGTCCAGCTCGACGCCGGCCTGAATTACGCCGTTACCGAGACCCTGTCCGTCGGCCTCAAGGCCGCCTTCAGCTCCATTCTCGACAGCGATGTCCGCGACGACATCGACGCCGAGGGCTACTATCCCGAGAAGGACCTCTTCTACGGCGGCCTCACCGCCAGCTATTCATTCTAACGCAGCGTCTGGAAGCCGCCGGTCCGTTGGATTCTGGCGGGAGGGGCGGCATCCTGCCTCCCCTTTTCGGGAATACGTCCATTCGGCATTGCACCGGGATTCGGAATTTGCCAGCATGGCCTCGTCATGAATACCAACCCGGCTTCCAGTCGAGGTCCGGTCGGGCAGCTGATTGATGATGCCCACCGCCCATGCCGCGAGGGGCTGTTCACCCATCCCGCCCCCTCTCATCACCCCCCGTCACAAACCGGCACCGATTCCCGACCACTCGCGTCTTTTCTCTGCGAAGAACTGGATGCGCGGCGAAAGCGCTGGAACCGTTCCGGCCGTCAAACACTGGCCTGGGTCCTCGCCTGCTCCGCCCTCCCCATTCTGGTCGTGCTCCTTCATCACCTGTTCTTCCGGTAGAACAAGGCCCATTTTTCCGCCGGGGATCCCGTTCCGGCTCCGCTACCGCCAGACCCCTTCGCACGTTCGACCGCATTGGGTGCAGGTGCCGTCAGCACGGACGCCCTCCCGCTGCGCCCCGAAACCCTCGCGATCCACCAGGCGCGCGCCGCACCCCGGACACCAGGTGGCTGTCCATTCCGGATGCCCCCGCACGTTGCCGGCATAGACATGATGCAGCCCGTTGGCCTGCGCCCGCTCCCGGGCCCGGCGAAGCGTCTCCGGCGGCGTCGGCGGCACCTCCCGCATGTCGCCGTCGGGATGGAACGCGCTGAAATGCAGCGGGGTGGATACGCCCAGATGCTCCGCCACCCACGCCGTCAGCTCATCCAGTTCCGCCTCCGTATCGTTTTCCCCGGGAATCAGCAGGGTCGTCACCTCCAGCCAGCAGGCGGTCTCGTTCCGGATCGCCTCCAGCGTCTCCAGCACCGGCCCCAGACGCGCGCCGCACAGCCGCCGGTAGAAATCATCCCGAAACGATTTCAAATCCACGTTGGCCGCATCCATGTGGCGGAAAAAATCCACTCGCGACGCCGCGGAGAAATATCCCGAGGTCACCGCCACCATGCGCACACCCTGCTCATGGCAGGCGTCGGCAATGTCCATCGCGTATTCCGCCCAGACCGCCGGCTCGTTGTAGGTCGCCGCCACCGACGGGATGCCCCGGTCTGCCGCCGACTGCGCCACATCCCCTGGCGCCACCTCCGCACCCCGCATCTCTCGCGTGCCGTCCGGATGGCTCAGTTCCCAGTTCTGGCAGAACCGGCACGACAGATTGCACCCCAGGGTGCCCAGCGACAGCACTTGGCTGCCGGGCAGAAAATGATTCAGCGGCTTCTTTTCAATGGGGTCCACCTGCAGGGCAACCGGATGTCCCCATGCCTCGGAAAACAGGTTCCCGCTGCGGTTCAGGCGGACCCGGCAGCGGCCGCGCTGGCCTTCGGCAATCCGGCACCGGTGGGGACACAGCTCGCACTGCACCGCCCCGCCTTCCTGCGCTGTCCAGTATCGGGCGGTTTTCATGACATCCCCCCCGGGCCCTGGTTCTCCCGGACCAGCGCCCGTTCCAGCGCCTGCCAGACCAGCCTCGCGCAGTGAATCCGCGCCGGATACCGTTCAATGCCGTTGAAGATCTGGAAATCCCCCCATTCCTCCTCGAAACCGCTCCGGCCCAGGCGCGCCGCGAAGGCTGCGGAAATCGCCTCGATCTCCTTCCGGGTCCGCCCTTCCAGGCGCTTCGCGGCCAGGGAAGCGGAAGCGGCGCACACGGCGCACCCGTGCAGCTCATGCGTCAATCGTTCCAGCGTGCCTTCCGGCGTCCACGAGAGCTTGATGCGGATTTCATCCCCGCAGCCAGGATTGATCGCCTCGGCGTCTTCGGTGCCGCGCGGCACGGTCCCCGCCCCATGCGGTTGTTTGGCCTGCTCCAGCATTTTCGCCTGGTACAGCCCGTTCATGTAAACAGCTCCTGCGCCGCCCGCACGCCTTCGACCAGCCGCCGGACCTCGTCGGCCGTGTTGCCCGGAAAGAAACTGGCCCGCGCCACCGATTCCACCCCCAGCCGCCGAAGCAGCGGCTGCGCGCACAGATGGCCGGCCCGGATTTCCACCCCGCGATTGTCCAGCACCTGCGCCACATCATGCGGATGCACGCCCTCCACACTGAAGCTCACCAGCGACAGCCTGCCCTCGGCCGGCCCCCACACCTTTACCCCGGGCAGGGCCGCCAGCTCTTCCGCCGCCTGACGGGCCAGCGCCGCTTCGTGCTCGTGCGCGACCGCCGGCAGTTCCCGCAGCCAATCCACCGCCGCCGCCAACCCAACCGCCCCCGCCGCATGCGGCGTCCCCCCCTCGAACCGCCAGGGTACGTCCGTCCACGTAGAGTCGCCGTCCTCCACCCGGGAAATCATTTCCCCACCGTAGATCATCGGTTCCATTTGCTCCAGCAGCTCCCGCCGACCCCACAGCGCGCCGATGCCCATCGGCCCGTACATCTTGTGCCCCGAAAACGCCAGAAAATCGCATCCCATGGCCTGCACATCCACGGGTAAATGCGCCACCCCCTGCGCGCCATCCACCAGCACCCGCGCCTCGGCCGCATGGGCCGCCTCGCACACGGCCCGGATCTCGTTTTCCACCCCCAATACATTCGACACCCACGTCACCGCCACCCATTTGGTCCGATGCGCCTCCAGGCCCTTGCGAAACGTCTCCAGGTCCAGCCGACCGTCCGCTTTCAGGGGAATCACCTTCAGCGCCGCCCCCATCCGATGCGTCACCTGCTGCCAGGGCACCCAGTTGCTGTGGTGCTCCGCCGCCGACACCCATACCTCGTCGCCCGGACCGATCTCCCAGCGTGCAAGGCCGTTGGCCACCAGGTTGATCCCCGCCGTCGTGCCCGCGGTAAACACCACCTCCTCCGGCGCGGACGCCCCGAGAAACGCCGCCACCTTGGAACGGGCGCCCTCGTACGCCAGCGTCGCTTCCGTGCCCAGCTGGTGCACGCTGCGCCGGGGATTCGCGTTGTGCTTGCGGTAGAACTCGTCCATGGCCCGCAGCACCGCTTCCGGCCGCTGGGTCGTCGCCGCGTTGTCCAGCCAGGCCAGCTCGCGCCCCAGGATCGCAAACGACCGCCGTACCCCCCCGGGGTCGAATCCGCCCCGCTGGTCCTGTGATGCCGCCTCCTTCATTGCTCGTTGCCCTGCATCCGCAGTATGCTACAGTTTCACCGACATGCGCAAGAATATCGGCTGGCAGGAAAAAACCGACGACGCCAAATACGAGATCCGGGTGCTCTTCCAGGGCGGCGACCGGATCCTCTGGCGCCGCATCACCAAGGCCATGGAGCGCTGGGAACCGTTCGAACCCTCTGCGGACCACTGGCAGATCCTGCTGGAAAAGATGAAGGCCCGCTACGTCCGCCGACAGGCTCCCTATAAGGACCTTCAGCTCGTGGAGCGCCTCGCCGCCCGGGCCGCCTCCGATTCCCCGCCGTCCCCATGAACCAGGTGGCCGCCATCGCCCTGCTCGCCCTGCGCCAGACCCTGCGCTCGCGCGTGGTGCTGGCGCTGCTGGCGTTGCTGCTGACCGCCGCCTTCCTGCTTCCCCTGGCCATCCGCCACGACGGCACGCCCGAAGGCCTCATCCGCCTGCATCTCACCTATTCCCTGGGCATCGCCGGCTTCCTGCTTTCCCTCGTAACGCTCTGGTCCGGCTGCGCCGCCATCTCGAAAGAGGCCGACGACAAAACCCTTCAGCTGCTGCTCGTCAAGCCCGTCCCCCGGCTGCGCATCTGGCTGGGCAAGTGGTTAGCCCTGCTGGTCCTCAACGCGGTGCTGCTGGCGCTGGCCGGCGGAGCCGCCGCCGCCGGACTGCACGCCCAGCTGCGCCGCGGCGGATTCGATTCCGCCGCCCTGGACCGCGCCCGCCTCACGGCCCTCACCGCCCTCGACACGATTCACTCCCCCCTCCCCGACATCGAAGACGACGTCCGCGCCGACTATGACGCCCTGCGCGCGCGCAACGGCATCCCCACCGGCGTCCGCGAAGAGGTTCTTCTCGACTCCCTCCGCCGCGCCCGCCTCGCCCGCCTCTACTCCATCCCCCCCGGCGAATCCAGGACCTGGACCTTTCCTCCCCCGAACTCGGCCCCCGCCCATTGGCTGATCCAGTTCCGCTGCGATGCCTCCGTCCCCGGCGCCGCCCGAATGGACGCCACCCTCGAATGGCAAGGATTCGGCCCTGCCGCTTCACGAAACATCCTCGTCACTCCCGGCGTCCAGCAGATGCTTCTGTTCACGAATGCGCCCGCGCCCGACGCGGCATCCGCCCGCGCCCCCCCGGCCGTCACCTTCCGCAACCACGGCACTCACGGCGCCACGCTGTTCTTCGATCCCGCCGCCGGCCTGGTTCTGCGGCATCCCCGCGGCGCCTTCGCCCCGAACTATCTCCGGGCCCTGCTGCTGATGTTCCTCCGCCTGGCCCTGTTCGCCGCCGTCGGCGTCACCCTCGGCACCCTGTTCTCCATGCCCGTCGCCGCGTTCCTCGGGCTGGTCCTGATGCTGGTTCTCCAGCTCTCCGGCTTCATCCGCGCCGCCGCCCAGACGGACCGCCAGACCTTTGTCGCCAACGTCGCCGCCTTCGGCCAGGCCCAGCCCGGCCTCGACCAGCGC
>CAZHSS010000102.1:5456-6020 GCA_964535205.1 uncultured Verrucomicrobiota bacterium | reverse complement strand
AGGCGATGCCCACCATGTCGAGGCGCGAGTTGCCCGAGCTGGTTTTAAGATTGTTGCGCGCGTTGCGGATGTTGCCGGCCCAACCGGAATAATCGCCCCAGAGCGACTTGTTGTTTTCCGCCAGCGAACCCGAATAGCTCATCTGCGAGCCGCCGTGGCCACCGGCCCGGCCCACCGCTCCCGCCGGCCAATCGCGATAGCAACTGTAGCGGTCGCCGTCCCACACGCCCTGCACGCTGAAGTTGAAGCGGCCGTTGCCGTCGATGGTACCGGGCGTTTCGTAGGGGTAGTAGATGGGCTGATGCATGTGCCACAGGTGGGTGACGTGGATGGGAACGGCCGCGGCAGGCAAGGCGAGCGTCAGAAACAGAATCAAGGCGAGCAGAGTCGAGGGGCAACGTTTCATGGCATTCCTTGCAGTTGGATTATTGAACCTTGTCATAGTGGGTAACAACCTGAACCCACCCGGATTATTCATGGCTGTCATCCCGAGCGGAGTCGAGGGATCTCGGCCTGGTCCCGCAGGCCGGCCGCCGGATTGCCCCCCCCCCCCCCCCCCCCCCC
>CAZHSS010000102.1:0-5446 GCA_964535205.1 uncultured Verrucomicrobiota bacterium | reverse complement strand
GAGATCCCGCGGCGGCGGGACAAGTGTCTCGGCTGCGCTCGACATGACCGGAAAGATGTCACGCACATCTGCAAGACTCCATAAGGGTTTCGATCCGGGGGCATGGCGGCACTGGAAAATCAGGCAGCGTAAAACCAGCTACGGCGTATAGCCGATGCGGTAGAAGTTCGCGGGAAGGAGTTCGTTGGTGATGGACAGGTCCACCGGGCCGCCGCCGGCGTTGGTTTCCGTGCCGGCGATCTTCTGCCAGTTCTGGGTGGGGAAGAGGACGGGGCTGGCCCAGACGGCGTATTCCGCCCCGGCCACGGTTTCCATGACGCGGAAGCCAAGGCCTTGTCCGGTGAAGTCTGGATTGAAGGCCGTTTCGGGCGGGACGGGACCGCCGCCGGACTGGCGGGTGATGACGACAAAGTCAGAATAGGTTTCCACGCCGCCGGCGGAGGGGGAGGTGATGAGCAGATTGTTGACGAAGAAGTCATAGTCGGATCCTTCCCCGTTGCTCCACGACCAGGTCCGGAAGCGCGTTACGGATTGGTCGGCATTATCTTCCAGAGTACCGGAATATTGCCGGGCGGCCAGACCTTGGGGCTGAACCGTGAGGTTGTAGCCGGTACCGCTGGTCATTTCGATCGTCAGGTCGATTGGAATATTGGTCCAGCCAATGTCGGTCGTGCCGCCGCTGCGGCTGTAAAATTCATCACCGCCATTGAACCAGAATTGCCAAAGCGTATCGCCGGCCTCGTTCTGGAGGGCTACGCCAAGTCCGCCCGCGCCTTCCCGAACATAGCCGTTCTTCATACGCACGGAGAAGGTCTTTCCGGCGGTGAGCGGACTGGCAAAGGGTCGGATGGCTTCGGCGAGATTATCAGGATGCGACCACAGGCCCCAGCCCGTGGCGTCGGTGAAATGGCCGCTGGAACCTTCCTCGGCGTTGAGGGTCCACCCCAGGAAACCGGTGCCGCCGTTGTTGCCGGTGTTCCATCCGCCGCTGTAGGCGGCGTCGGAGGCGTTATCAGCGGCGTTGGTGACGGTGCCGCCGGCCGTGGTATTGGAGCCGTTGACGACGATTTCGTTGCCGCCGACGTCAAGGGCGATGCCGGGGATGGACCAGACGGCGGTGGCGGGGAGGGTGCCGGAGGCGCCGGTGAGGCTGTTGGTCCAGGTCAGGTCGCCTTCCATGCCGTCGGCGATGCCCTGCAGTTCATAGGTGGCCACGGAGTTGGAAACCGTGATATTGGCCGGCGGGTTGGTGATAGCCAGGCCGGTGGGAATGGCTTCGCAGCCCTCGACGGCGAAGTGCCAGTCGGCGTCATCATTGTTGTCCCAGACGGCGCCGCCGTCGTTGAAGACCATGTCGATCATTTCGGTGCCGGGGAGGGGAGTATAGACATAGGTCCAGTTGGCGCCGCTCTGGGTCATGCTGGGATTGGGCAGGATCACGTCCTGCCAGCCGTTGCGGCCGATGTGGACCTTGACGGGGTTTACGCCCTGCAGGTTGCGGCCGGAGGGGTTGTAGGTGATGGTGATGGGGCCGCAGCCGACCGGTTCGGTCGGATGGATGGACACGGTCTGGGGAGGCGGGGGCTCGTCGCCGCAGTTGGCGACGTTGACGTGCCAATCGGCACCACCATTGCTGTCCCAGATACCGGCGCCGTTGTTGAAGACCACGTCGATGACGGTCGTGTTCGTTTCCATCACGTAGGTGTATTCCCAATAGGTGCCGTTCTGGACCATGTCCGGATCGGGGGCGATCACATCCTGCCAGCCGTTGCGGCCGACATGGATCTTGATGGTGGACGCGCCTTGGAGGGGCCCTTCGTTGGGGTAGTAGCGGATGGTGACCGGGTCGCAGCCGTTCGGCGCGGCCGGATCGAAGACCACGGCGGAAGGGCCGATCGGCGCGTTGCAGTCGCGGATGTTCACGCTCCAGTTGGCGCCGTTATTGCTGTCGGAAATCGAGCCGTCGGCGTTTTCCAGCCAGACAATGGCCTTGGGGGCGTTGTCGGGAACGGTGTTGCTGAAGGACCAGAGGTTGCCGCTGCCACTCATTTGCTGGCGGGTCCAATTGGTGCCGTTGTCGAAGCTGATCTGCTGATAGACCGGGCTGACTCCCTCCAGCGGTCCGCCCTCGGCATTGTAGGTCACGACCAGCGGTTCGCAATCGCTGGGGTTGGCGGAGAAACTGACGCTGGAGCCGCCCTGGCCGTCATCCTCGACCCAGACGTGCTGGATTTCGGATTTCTGGACATTGCCGAGGCTGTCATAGGCTTCGATGTAGTAGTCCAGAAGCTTGCCGCGGAAGCCGGGGACGTTGGCATCGGTGATCTTGGCAAAATAGTAGTCGGCGATTTGGGGGTTGGCCCAGTAGGCGGGATCGAAGACGACATAATCAATCTGGCCGTTGTCGGCCTTGGCGTTCAGCGCGGAGCGGGTTCTGGGCAGGACGCGCTGGGTCATGGGGACGCTGATCCAGGAGCCGACATCGCTTCCGCCGGCATAGGTCTCGTTGTGGGTGGTGGCCATGGAATTGACACCGTCGTTGTCCATGCGGACCTTGACCGTGATATTGGTGATGCCGTTGACGTCGTAGGCATGGGTCCAGATGTAAAACTCGGAGTCCATTTTCTTCAGAAAGCGCTCATCCACCTGGGGAACGCGGTTGAACCAGCCGAAGGTGTAGGCGCCGGGGTTGTAGGGGAAGCGCTGGGGCTTGAGAACGGTCGGGGGCGTGCGGTCCTGATCCATCCGAGAGGACATGAACGACTGGAGCTTTTCGATGGCGTTCTTGGTGGCGAGGGCCGGCTTGACTTCGTCGTCGTTGCCGAGGCCGCCGTAATAGTTGAATCCGGAGTCGAGGCCCTTGAGGTAGATATGCCAGGCCAGTTCAACGTCGTTGCGGTCGCCGAATCCATTGCCGTCCCAGTCATACGGCGCTTCGATCACCCAGGGGCGCACCTCGCCCTCCTGGTCCTTGAGGATCTGTTCGGCGGTGATGCACCAGTTGGCGCCGGCCATCAGGGGGGCGTAGCTGAAGAACTTCAGGGCGAATCCGGGGGTTTCCATGTCCACCATCGTGTTGGGATAGCACGTGGCAATGCTGTTGGGATTGACAGGCGGTTCGATCCACTTGAGGAAATTGGGCGAGCCGTAGCACATTTCCGGGAAGATCCACGCGCCGTCTTCGATGTGGGTGACCGGGGCATGGTCTTTATACGCATTCACGAACGCACCGGGCATGTCTTTTACATAGCCGCGCGCCGAAGATTCATTGAAGAGCTGGGGCGTAGCTTCCATCCAGGAGCCGCCGCCCCAGGCGTTGTCCCCGTCGGTGGAGGGCATGACGATGACCGGGCGGTTGGGATCGGTGGCGAAGGGGGAGATGAACTCGTCGATCTTGCCCACGCCTTCGTTGGCGTAGCCGTAGCGGTAGCTGAGGACGTCGTCGGAGGGGACGGCGACCATTTCCTTGATGTCGCCGGTGTCGGGGTTGACGTACTGCACCTTGTGCAGCTGGTAGGCGAAGGGGGCGACGTTCCATGCGGCGTTGCCGGGATTGGGTTCGCTGTACCACCAGCCGTCGTTGAAGGCGGGGCCGAGCTGGTCGGCCTTGTTGGGCGGGCTGGAGTAGATGTTATAGGAGCCTTCGGGATTGGCCTTGGTGTTGTAGCTGGGGCTGGTGCGGCTGATGTGGTGGCTGGGGACAATGATCCACTCGTAGCCCTCGTCCACCAGCACGTCAATGATGTGGCGCGAGTAGCCCATTTCGGTCGGAAAGAAGCCCTTGGAATGGTCGCTGAGATCGGCGTTGCCGCCCCAGGCCTTCCACCAGGCCTGCTTGAAGGTCTGGACTTCCTTGCGGAGGACCTCCTTGGGGAGGAGGGGGGCGAGGGAGTGGTGATAGGTGAAGCCGAGGAGATCGAGGCGGCCCCAGCCGCGGGCTTCCGTGTTGCCGCTGTTCCATCCGCCGCCGTAGCCGAGGTGTCCGCCGCCGCCGAGCTGGCGGATGTTGGAGATGAGCGACCCGGAGTAGCTCATGGCAAAGCCGCCGCCGTCAAAGGTGGTCAGGGAGTTGCGCGGTCCGCCTTGATACGCGTTCTTGCGGTCGTCGAGTCCGAAGATGTCGGTGAGATTGTTTTCCGGATGCCGGACGGGGCTGAGACCGTTGAAATTCTGGCTGTCCTTGAGCACAATGGAGTCCCAGGCGTACTGGCCACGCTGGGTCTGCGATCCGTTCCAGTTCCAGTCCGGCCAGTAGATCGGCTGGTGGTTGTGCCAGAAACGACTGACGTGGACGTTGCCGTTGGCCCGGGCCTGCGGCGCAGAGACCATCGCAATGCAAGCCAGCAGGGCGCAGAGGGGGAGGAAGGAGAGGGGATGTCGTGTCGTATTCATACTATTGCCCACCGTACGTTGAGTTGCACCAGACGTCCACCCGGGAGACCAAGGCCTGCCGGAACTTATAGATTCAAGATAGGATAAAACGCTCTACCACGCAAGCGTTTTGTGCAATAAATTAACAAAAAGGGCCGGGAGAAGGCTCTCCCGGCCCGTAATATGCATGCGGCAAACGAATTACTTCTTGTTGGCCTTGATATACGCCCGGGCCTCGTCCACTTGGCCGGCGCTGCCCAGCAGGACATTCTTGCCGGCGATAAATTTCGCGTATTCGGGCATGAAGATCTTGCCCGGATCGCGCAGGTCGAACTTTTCGGGGTGGTCCCGGAAGAGTTCGCGGTGGACGCGACACCAGACCAGGCGGCCGTCGGTATCAATGTTGATCTTGGTGACGCCGAGCTTGGCCGCGCCGAGGAACTGGGAGGCGTCCACGCCGGAAGCGCCTTGGATGTTGCCGCCGGCGGCGTTGATGCGGGCCACTTCGTCCTGGGGAACCGACGAGGAGCCATGCATGACCAGCGGGAAGCCGGGAAGGCGCTTCTGGATCTCCTCCAGGATGTCGAAGCGCAGCTTTTGGTCACCCTTGAACTTGAAGGCGCCGTGGGAGGTGCCGATGGCGCAGGCGAGGCTGTCGCAGCCGGTGGCTTTGACGAACGCCTCGGCCTCTTCGGGCTTGGTGTAGACGTGCTCGGCGGCGACGATGTCCTCCTCGACGCCCTTGAGCTGGCCGAGTTCGGCCTCGACGACGACGCCCTTGGCGTGGGCGGCCTCGACCACGCGCTTGGTGACTTCCACGTTTTCCTCAAACGAGGCGTGGGAGTGGTCGATCATGACCGACGAATAGCCCGAGTTGATGCAGTCCATGCAGGTGGCTTCGTCGCCGTGGTCGAGATGGATGGCGAAGACGGCTTCGGGAAATATCTCGTCGGCGGTTTTCATCATGGCTTCAAGCATGAGCTTGTGGGTGTAGCTGCGGGCGCCCTTGGAGAGCTGGACGATGAACGGGGCCTTGCTGTCCACGTTGCCCTTGAACAGGCCCATGGTCTGCTCG
>CAZHSS010000101.1:3963-6023 GCA_964535205.1 uncultured Verrucomicrobiota bacterium | reverse complement strand
CGCAGATAAGGGGCACCGGCCGCCCGTTCCCGCGCGGCCAGAATGCCGAGTTGCTCGCATTGATCCAATGCCAGCGCCAGGCACCGCTGCTCATCCGGCACGGTTTCCAGCTGAATCGGCAGCTTGATCATTTCTTCGCGCTTCAATTCCACCGCGGAAACCGAATGCAGCACATTGCTGGGCGTGCGCTCCATGTCCGGCGTGGCCGTCAGCTCCATGATGCCCGACGGCTTGAACTTGGCCAGCGTCTCAAACCCCAGCTCGGTGCGGCTGTTGTGCGCCTCGTCCACGATCACGAAAGGCCGGCGCAGGCGCAGCGCATTCACCAGGGAAAAGGGGATGGTTTGCCCGTCGCCGTCGGTCAGCAGCCCCGCCCGCTGTTCCGCCGTCAGGTCGTCGAACAGATGCATCAGCGCCCCGCTGCTCTCATACACCTTGCGGATTTCCTCGTCATCCACCTGGAACGCCTGCCGGTTGGCCACGATCACCACCGTGCTCGTCTCCAGCATGGATCGCGTCAGCGCCTTGGCTTCGTCCAGGTCGATCACACTGACCGGACCCGCCTCGCGCAAGGCCATATGGTAGGGATGATCCACCTGCCGCAGCCCGGCCAGCGTCTGCTCGCGAATGGCTGTGGAGGGCACCAGCCACAAAATGACGCTGTGCTCCGTGTGCAGCAACCGCTTGTTCACCAGCGCCACGCTCTTGGCGGCGAGAAAGGTCTTGCCCCCGCCCGTCGGCACCCGCAGACAAAAATACGGCATTTCCACCGGGAACCCGTTCAAGGGCCGGAAATCCGACTTCTTTCCCCAGAGTGCCTTCGTCGCCTCCTGGAAGGCATAATCCGCATGCCCCAGCTTCTGGCAATCCCGGAAATAGCGCTCCACGCTCGCCAACGCGCTTTCCTGGTACTTTTTCGGAACAAACGTGCTCATGATTCCCGGGTTTCCGGTTTCTCTGGCGGCGCCTTCTCCTCCAGCCGCTTCTCGATCCGCGCCAATTCTTCGATCTCTTCGGCGTCGGCCTGTTTGGCTTCGGCGGCACGGCGATGTTCATCAAACTCGGCATACCGCTCGCCGGCGATCTGCTGCATGACTTCGTGCGAAAGACTCCCCGCATGACCCAGCACGGCCTTTTCGTTGAACTCCAGCAGGCGAACAACATTCTCGCGCCAGTACTCCAGAGTCAGCGCCTTGCGCTCCTTCACCCGCAGCTCCGCCTGTTCCAGAAAAATCACTACCAGCCGGTTCAGCGAATCCACTTCATCCGCCGTCAGATAATTCTTGGCCACAAACACGTCCTGCCGGCGAACGCGCGACCCGCTCCAGTTCGTCAGCGCCATATTGGGCGCCTTCGGGTCGGCACGGGCCACCACCAGCTCGGCCGCCGTCTTTCCGGTGACGGCATACAGCAGCTTGTTCTGCGTCTCGGCGAAAAAGAGCTGGGCCTCGGAGTCGCCCGGCCGGTAATCGGTGCTTAAGGCGAACAAATCGCGTACTTTCTGGTAAAACCGCTTTTCGGAGGCCCGGATTTCGCGGATGCGCGCCAGCAGCTCGTCAAAGTAATCCCAGCCACCGGGATTCTTGAGGCGCTCGTCATCCAGTATGAAGCCCTTGACGAGGTACTCCGCCAAATGCCGGGTGGCCCACTGGCGGAACTGGGTCCCGCGCACCGACCGAACCCGGTACCCCACCGCCAGGATCATATAGAGGTTATACAGCTGGGTCTTCCGCTGCACCTCCCGGTTTCCTTCCGTTTGAACTGTCAAGGATTCCTTGACAGTTGCCGCATCCGGAAGCTCCCCCTCCTCTAAGATGTTCTTAATATGAAGACTTACGTTCTGCTTCGTCGTCGCAAACAACTCCGCCATGTCCCTCTGGCTCAGCCACACGGAACCGTCCGCGGTCTTGAGCTGGACCTCCGCCTGCCCGTCTTCGGTGCGATAGACGATCATGTCGCCCGGTTTCATGGACACCCGACCTCAATCGCATACGGAGTTTGCTTGAACACGACCCCCGCGCGCTGCCGGGCCGCCGCTCCTAGGCGGGAGGAGGCCGCAT
>CAZHSS010000101.1:0-3953 GCA_964535205.1 uncultured Verrucomicrobiota bacterium | reverse complement strand
CCAAAATGGCCTGGGTCAGGATGTTCCCGCCCCGCGGCCGCCGATCCCCCAGAATCCCGTTAAACAGCAGGTAAACCGCCCGGCCCTCCTGCACCCCCAGCAACGGGCTGTCCCCCGCGCCGGAATACCCCATCCCCGTCTCCGCAAACCAGACAAAATCCGCCAGCTCCGCAAACGTCACATCCTCCCGAATCCCGCCCAACTCGTTGAACAACGGCTCCGCGCTCAACCGGCAGAACTGAAACCCGCCCCCGAGACCGTCCACGGTCTTTCCCTTGGCATCCACGTATCCCCCCGCCACCCGCCGCACCCGCTCCGCCGTGATCCCCGCCGCTATCCGCTCCTCCATCTCCACCAAGATGAATTTCCGAATCCCCCCATCTTCCGCATTCTGCTTCAATACCGCGTGCCCCGTCGTCCCAGATCCCGCAAAACTGTCGAGAATGATCGAATCTTTGTCGCTGGCGATTTGCAGGATGCGCTGGATCAATCGCGTGGGCTTGGGGGTGATGAACACATCTTCTGATTCAGAAAATGTGATTATATCCAATAACTCTTGTTTTGCCTCTTGAGTGTGTCCTACTTCACTATAAGGCCACAAACTCATTGGAACGACCCCGTCTTTTACTTCACATAAAAAAATCTTCGGCGCGGGAACATTATTTCCGTCCTTCCCCCACCAAATTCTCCCTTCCTTATCAAGTCTCCAAAAGTTCTCTTCTGATACCCGCCAGTATGACCCAGAAGGGGGTCCCTTAATAATACGCCCCGATGGGCATTTTATTGAGTATGTCCCTTTACTATAGTAATTTCTAGCAGCCAGATTATTTGGTCTCCAAAGTCCTCTTGGATCATCATCAGGATTCTTATAGTTTTTATTCTGTTTTTCAGACCGGGGAATCAGATTACGCCCCCATGTCCCTTCCCCCTTGTACACGACGATATAATCGTGGGCTTCGGAAAAATGCTTTGAAGAAGCCTTCGGTGCATAGTTTTTCTGCCAGATTACTGTTTCCACAAAATTCCGCTTCCCAAACACCTCATCCATGAGCAGCCTAAGCGGAGCGACCTCATTGTCATCGATGGAGACAAAGATAGCGCCATCCTCGCGGAGAAACTGTTTGAGGAGGACAAGCCGCGGATACATCATGCAGAGCCACTTGTCGTGTCGGGAGAGGTCTTCGGCCTCCTTGCCGACGACCTGGCCGAGCCATTTGTTGATTTCCGGGGAATTGACCTTGTCGTTATAGATCCACCCCTCGTTGCCGGTGTTGTAGGGCGGGTCGATGTAGATGCATTTGACGCGCCCGGCATATTTCGGCAGCAGCGCCTTCAGGGCATCGAGGTTGTCGCCCTGGACAATCAGATTCCCGTCCGGGTCGCCGTGGGACAGCTTCTCGTCCGGCTCCAGCAGCCGGACCGGCACCTCCTTGTGGTGCCGGATCACCGCATCTTTTCCAATCCAGTTCAGCGTCGCCATGGCTAGGGGTCAGCTAGGGGTCGGTCCTATAAATCAATATTTTCACTTCTTCCGGCCGCTGCCGGTACTGACCTTACTTTTTACCAGAACCCGCCCCGTTTCGTCGATGCCATTGATGGACTTCCTGTTGCCCCGGGCGCATCTGCGATATGGTACAGCTCCGGCCGCTCTGGGTAGGGATGCCGCGCCGTCGGCGTCCGTGGATTCCGATTTCGACAGCCTGGACGGCGCGGCGCGCCGTCCCTACCGCCGATTGCGTCAGTTCACGGCTGTCGTAGAGATCAGCACCCAATCGCAGATGCGCCCTGTTGCCCCCACCCACGAAGAGTCTGGGCCGAATCCACTGTGAATGCGGCACTAGTCAGGTGTCTTCGGATTCCGTCTCCTCTTCCTCAAGCTCCTCGTCATCCATATCCATGCCGAATGAGTCGGGGCCGAAGGAAGAAGCCGCGTCGGGATCGGAAAGGCCGACCAGATAATGGAATCCATCCGGGCCGCAACGATTTGTCAATTGCGCCACAATGCGCCGGGCCGTGGCTTCCGAGTGGTAGGGACCGGAAATATAGAACGGTTTCCCTTCGTGCCCGAAGGTGAACTCCGCGTCGCATTCCGTGGTTGTGATATCCCCTAGCACGACCGAGGCGTCGCGAAAGTCGGTGTGCGGCTCGAATCCCAGATCGCGCGCATAGGCAATGGCGCCATCGAGCAATTTGAGCGCATAAGCGGGGTCCACGGACTTGACTCCGGTTTCATGGAAGATCTCTTCGATGGTTTCTCCGAACCTCAACGGCGACTGAACCATCAAGAAAGCATCCTTGATTCCGAGGCAATACACATCAACCATAAACACGCCCGCGGCGATTCGCCCATCGGGGAGTATGCGCGCAACAACCGCATGGCCAAGTCCTTGAGAGAATATGCTGTCCCCGACGTACGCAGCGTGGATCGGCGAGCGCTCCAGTTCGCCGCGGGTGCAACCCATGCGAGCAAAACGGCTGGCTCCGCCGGACGACTTCTTCGCGCGTGCTTTGCGTGCTGACTCTCGCGCCTTCTTCTTGGCGCGATTCCGTAAAATGCGTTTCTTGTCTTTCGCCATGGCCCCGGCAGATTATCAAAGGCCGGTGCTCAGCAACAAGCGGTTCGTGAAAGTGCAAGGGGTCGGCAAGGGGTCGGTCCTATAAATTAATTTCTCATCTGTCCCGGTCCCTGCCGCCACCGGTCGTATTTCCTACCAGACACCCCCCCGATTGTCGATGAACTTGCCGGTCTCATTCGGCAGAAAACCACCCCATCCAATCCCCTTGGAACGCCACGGGGACGCCCCGGCGGCGGCAGACGCGGATGGTGTGGCCCGTGCCGCCTTTCATGGGGTCCCGGATATTCACGTAGAACAAGCCGACTGTCGCCGGCGGCAGCCCGTTTTCCGGCGAGCCGGTGACTTTGAGCGTGTCCCGCAACAGATACCGGGCCTTGGCGCCCACGCTCGGTACCGTTTCCCGCTTGGCCAGCAGGGAGCCGTAGGCCGGCGACGCCTCCGCGGTGTCCCGCGCGGCGCGATCCTCCGCCACCTTCGGCAGATCTGTCAGCGTGATCTGATAGGATTTCGAGGCCAGCGCCTTTTTCCGGTGGCCGCCGTACGGCAGCACGTATTCCAGCCGCTCCGGATCCACCGCCGCCACGCCGCGCGCAAACGCCGCATCCGCCCCCTCGGCGTTCCCGGTGCGGAACCGCGCCTGCGGATACGCCTCCGCCAGCCACCGGCCCACCGCTTCCAGCTTCGCCGCATCTTCCTCCGGCAATTCGCGCGTGCCTTCCAGCAACATCACCGGCCGTTCGGCCTTGCTCAGAATCACCTGGAATTCTTCCCGGGTCATGATGCCGGATTATACCCGGGTCAGGCCGCTCCACGCCAAGAAAATGAAAGAACCCCAAAGAGGAAAATGACGTCGGGCTTGGGATCCTGCTTGGCGTCATAAGGACGTAACGGCTTGCCTGCGTGGTACGCGGCTCCTGTCGCGTGCGGTGGATAGGATCTGCGCGGGACGGGAGCCCCGTGCTACGAGGGCCCACGCTGCCGACACCCAATCGCAGATGCGCCCGTTGCCCCCATCCGTGTCCATCGGTGTTCATCCGGGGGGGGCCTCTCCCCGAAAAAGTGAAAACCCCGTTTTCTTTTATAAACCGGGGTTTTCAAATCCTATATCTCTTTTCTCTTCCACCTGCCCGTGTAAAAATAAATAATATACCCGCATGTGAGCATTACAAAGCTTAAGGACATTGCCCACCTGACGCCCAGCACCTCAAGACCCCATAACCCTGGAAATATCAATGCCATGGGTAAGAGTATTAACCAGGTGGTTGTTACCTCAAATGTCATGGGAATGGTGGTGTCACCTACACCGGTAAAAAAATTCAGAAACACAGGTTCAATCCCGCACATCAGGTATCCGACAACACCGATACGCAGAAATAC
>CAZHSS010000100.1:0-6050 GCA_964535205.1 uncultured Verrucomicrobiota bacterium | reverse complement strand
AGGTGCGCCCATGGAATCCCCTGCGGCACGAAAGCCTTCAGGAACGAACCGCCCGTGATCGTGCCCGCCGATCCGTCCCCGATGTTCCGGAGGTCCGCAAACGCCCCTTTCATCAGCTCGTCGTATTCCGGCCAAAGCGGCAGCTGCCACAGGCGCTCGCCCGTCGCCTCGCCCGACAGCATCAGGTCCAGCACCAGCCGGTCGTCGTTGCCGACCACCGCGGTGGCTTCGTGACCGAGCGCAACGATCACCGCCCCCGTCAGCGTGGCGATGTCCACGATTGCCGCCGGCTTCTCTTCGGCCGCCATCGTCAGCGCGTCCGCCAGAATCAGCCGCCCTTCGGCATCGGTGTTCAGCACTTCGATGGTCTTGCCGTTGCGCGCCGTCACAATGTCGCCGGGACGCGTCGCCTCCCCCCCCGGCATGTTTTCCACCGCCGGAACCCACGCCGTCACAGGACGTTCCAGCTTCAGCCGCGCCGCCAGCAGCACCGCGGCCAGCGCCGCCATGCCGCCGCATTTGTCGTACTTCATCCATTCCATGTTCTTGCCGGGCTTCAGGCTGATCCCGCCTGAATCGAACGTCACCGCCTTGCCCACCACCGCCAGCGGTTTCAAGCGCGTGCCCTTCCGGCCGCTGTAGGCCAGCCGGATCAGGCAGCCCGGCCTTCGGCTGCCCTTCGCCACCGCCAGCAGGGCGCCGCATTTGGCTTTGCTCAGCGCCGCCGTGTCCCAGACCTTGCACGTCAGTCCCGCGGAACGCGCCAGCTTCCGGGTCCGGGCCGCCAGTTCCATCGGTCCCAGCTCGTTGGCCGGCAGGTTGGCGATGTCGCGCACCTCCCGGAGCGTCACCGATACCGTTTCGGCGCGGCGGATGGCCGAGCGGACGGCCGGCGCGGTCAGCGTCGCCCCAGTCCATTCAAAATCGCAGGCCCGGCGGGCAGCCCCGGCGCGATAGCCTTCAAAGGAATACGCACCCTGGTCCAGGCCTTCCGCCGCCAGTCCCGCCAGCTCCGCGGTCTCCATCGGAAACCGCGTTTCCGCCGGCCATTCAAAAGCCGCCCGGCGGATGGCGCCCGCCTGAACCAGTGCGCGGCCGGCCGCCGCCCATGTCCGCCGCCAGCGCGCCGCATGGAATTCCTTCTCCGCACCGATTCCCGCCAGCAAAATTCCCGGTACGGTCTGAGGCCAGGCCGCGGTTCCGGCCTTGCCCTTGAAGTCCGCCGCCGCCATCCACGCCACCAGCGCCTTGCGCTCGCCCGCGGACACCGAAGGACCCGCCAGCAGCCGGCCGTCGCTCACCAGCATCAGCCGGACATCCGCCCGCCCGGACGGCTTGGCCGCCCAATGGTATTGAAAGGACCTACTCATCGCCGCGGCACTCCAGGGGCAGCTTCGCCCGCGCGTCTTCATCCGCGGGCAGATCGTTCACCGCAAAGCCCGCGTGGCGCACCGCCACCTCCACGTTGCGCCGCCCCAGCCGGACATTGTCGAATTTCACCCACGCCTTGCGCTGTTCGACATCCAGCCGGATCTCCTTGATCGCCCCCTCCGGCCCGGTCCCCAGCGTGCCGACGGCCTCCCGCACCCGCCGGGCGCAATCCTCCGTCCGCATCGCCGGAATCTCCAGCTCCATCTCCGACACCGTATTGCGGAAGCAGCCCGCAGCCAGAACCAGCAGCGCCGCCAGCGCCATTCCACCCGGAATTGTTTTATTCATTCTCATGTCTCCCAAAAGGCTTGGCAAACTATTCACCGCCGCCCCGCCCCTGTCAATCTTCCCGGTCCAGCGCCAGTTGCCGTTCCGCCAGTTCCGCCGCCAGCCGAGCCCGTTCCGCCAGGCCCGGAACCGCCGCCATGGCCGGATCCTTTGCCAATTCCCGGTAGAGGCGCAGCGCCTCTTCGCGGCGGCCCTGCCGCCAGACCGCCAGCGCCAGATTCAGCCGCACATTGGGCGAGTCGGGTGTCTCGGCCAGCAGCTCGCGATAGACCCGCTCGGCATCCGCCGGATGGCCCATCCGCATCCATTCCCCGGCCTGCCGGTAGCGGTAATAAGCCGGCCGGCCCAGCCGGGCCGCCCGGCCGTACAGCACGGCCGCGCGGTCATGATGTCCTTCCCCGGAAGCCACGCGCGCCTGGCGCTCGATTTCCGCGAGATCCGCCGCCGGCGGCCGTTCGCGATGCGCCACCCCACGGGCCAGCAGCACCAGCAGCAGAATCCCCGCCAGACCCGCGGCGACCTGCGCCATCCGCCGGCCATGGGCATCCATCCAGCGCGCCGCCGCCGGAATCTCACGCAGATAGGCGGCGCGAGCCGCTTCCGCGTTGCCGCTCAGCATGGCCCATGCCGCGGTTTCCGCCGGCGTCGCCCCGGACGGCAGGCCGTCGCGCAGCAGACGCGCCACCACCGTGTTATGGGGAGTCTTTAACAGCAGCGCCAGAAACAGGATCCGGGCCCGGGCCGGCCACGCCGATGCATCCCAGCAGGCGGTCCGCGCCCGCAGGCCCTCGCTCATGTCCAGCGTGCGCCCGCCCCACGCCAGCGGAAAGAAGCCGCACGGCGACAGATCCGGGACGGTTCGGCCGTCCTCCATCCGATGAAACGCCGACGCTTCCGTATCCCAGAATGATTCCTTCAACCAGAGATCCAGTTCCCGCTGCTCGCCCTCGGCCAGATCCAGCGTCTTGGCGTACTCATCCTCGCGGTCCTCCGCCAGCCGGCAGAAGGCATCCGCCTCGTTCCAGAGCAGCACGGCCAAATCCACGGTGAACCGCCCCGGCGCATAGTCGTCCGGAAACAGCGCCTCCTCCGCCGACGGCCACAGGGGAAGCGCCGAGCCTCCCACGTCGTAGCGCTCGAAAGCTCCCTCCAGATAGCGCGCCAGCTTCGGCAGCAGCCGCACCCGCAGCGCCTCACCCCCGGGCAGCGCCTGAATCACCCGCTCGGCCCATTGGCACGCCACCGGGCACGAGGGAGTCAGCTGCCCCTTTTCATCGGCGGTCCCCAGCCACTCTTCCAGCAGCGCCGCCGCCCGCGCGGGATCCGTCAGGGTCCAGGCCGCAATCGCCAGCGGCAAGCTTGCTCCCGCCAATGCCGCATCGAGGGCCAGCGCCTCCGGCCCTGCACCTGAATCCCTCCTCCCGGATGGCGTCTCCTGCAATTCCATGGCGGCAGTATAGGCCCCTCCCTCCCATCCTCCAGCCTCTTTTTCTTTTCCGCGCCGGCCGCCGCACGAAAATTTTCCGGATTTGCCGCTTGCCATTTTCCCGGCCCGTGGTAGCGTACCGTTCGCTTGGTGAGAAAAGTTAGCTTGAGTTGGCAGGTAGTCCATCGTCCGCATCGGCGGTCCAGGGGGACATCTTCACCCGAACGAGTCGGGACAGTCATGAGAACGATCCCCCGGAGCAGAAAGAATACGAAACATGGCTACGAAGCTGTATATTGGAAACCTGTCGTTTGACACCACGGAAAGCGACCTGCGCGAAACGTTCGCCGCGTTCGGCGATGTCGCCAGCTGCAACGTCATCACGGACCGCGACACCGGCCGCCCCCGCGGTTTTGCGTTTGTCGAAATGGTCTCGGCCGATGCGGCCAACAAGGCCGTTGCCGAGCTGAACGGCAAGGAACTCGGCGGACGCGCCCTGGTCGTCAATGAAGCGCGTCCGCGCGAAGACCGCCCCCGCGGCGGCGGCGGCGGCTACGGCGGCGGCGGCGGCGGCGGCTTCGGCGGCGGACGCCGCAACCGCTACTAGAATCCGCATCTCCTGCACAGCGCCGCGGCATGCCGCGGCGCTTTTTTTTCTCCACCTCTCCCGCGGCACCATCCGGATTTGGTGTGGCGATTCCATGCGTCCCGCGGTAGGATGTTTTCCCGATGAGTTATCGCGCCTATTCAACCCATCCGTATTCCTCCGGTTCCCCCGGCCTGTTCGCCCACCTGCCGCCGGTGGTGGCCGCGCTGATCAAGATCAATGTCGGCGTGTTTCTGGTAATGTGGCTCTTGCGGCTGGACGGGCTCTATGCGCTGCTGGCGCTTTCCCACAACGGTTTGTTCCGCGGCATGCTCTGGCAGCCCGTCACCTACATGTTCCTTCATGGCGGGTTCATGCATCTGCTCTTCAACATGTTCACGCTGTTCTTCCTCGGCCCCGAAACGGAACGCGCCATGGGCTCCCGGCACTTCCTGGCCATGTATCTGCTCAGCGGGGTGCTCGGCGGCCTGGGCTGGATCTGGCTCTCGCCCCAGCCCCATGCCCTGTGCGTCGGCGCCTCCGGCGCCATCTACGGCGTTCTCGCCGCCTTCGCCACCCTGTATCCCCGCCGGCGCCTCACGCTGCTGATCTTTTTCATTTTTCCCGTCACCCTGATGGCCTGGCAGCTCGTCGCGGGACTCGCCCTCGTCGAATTCATGCTCGCCGGCCGCGATCAGGCCTCCGGTATCGCCCATACCGCCCACCTGGCCGGCGCTTTTGCCGGCTTCCTGTACATTGACCAGCTGTTCGAGAGCACCCACCTGCGCCGGCTGTGGGGACGTCTCCGCGACTATGTCGCCCAGCGCCCCGCCGCGCCCCGCGCCGCCCCGCCCCCTCCCGACCAGGCCGAAGTGGACCGCATCCTCGACAAAATCAGCGCCCAGGGCATTCAATCCCTGACCCGTGCGGAGCGCCAGACGCTCCATCGCGCTTCCCGGACGTTCTGAGCGCCTACAGCATGTCCTCGAAGACCAGAAACTGCTTTTCGGCCATCCCCAGGCCGCGGTACACCCGCTGACCTTGTACATCGTCCTGGTGGACATAGCTGCGGAAGCCGCAGATGTTGCCCTCCCGCGCCGCCAGTTCCTCCAGCTTCCGGTAGATGGCCCCATGCACGTCGCAGCCGCGGTATTCCGGCTTCACATAACAGCTGCCGATCCACCAGAACATCTTGTTGCGCCAAGCCGTCCATTCAAAATGAACCTTGATGCATCCCGCCATCGCGCCGTTGATCTCCGCCACCAGGTAGAACCCGCGCTCGGGATGCCCCAGCAGCGCCACCACCCCCGACGCCACGGTCTGCTCGTCCAGCGCAAGTCCCTCCGTTTCCATCGCCATCGCCCGGTTGAACCCCGCAATCCGGCCCGCTTCCGCCGCTGTCGCCTGCCGCACGTTGATCTCGCTCATGTGTCGCCTCCGGTTGTTGCCCTCCTTATACCGGAAGAACGCCGGGATGAAAACCGCCAAATGTCCCCGCCCCCCAAAAATAATTCCGGCTTAACGCCGCCACCGGGCCCCGGCGACAACCGCCAGCAGCAGCGCCGCCTGCAGATGCAGCCGCCAGGCCAGCCCTTCCCCGCCGTGCGCATGATGCGCCACCATCCGGATGCCCGGCGGCAGCCAGTCGGCCGGCAACCAGGCATTCACCAACAGGCCGAATCCGATCGCGCACACCGACAGCACCCCGACATACACCAGGGTGCTCCGCAGCCCCATCAGGCGCCAGACCGCCAGCAGCGTGGACGCGCTCACGCCGGGCCCCCCGATCAGAAACGCCATCGCCGCCCCCGGAGACAGCCCCGCCGCCAGCAGCCCCAGCGCAAACGGAACCGCCGCCGTCGAACAAATGTATACCGGTATGCCGAACGCCAGCGTCAGCACCATCTGCGCCAGCGGATTCGAAATGTGCTCGGCAATGAAATTCTCCGGCACCAGCGTCATGATGGACGCCGATACCAGCGCCCCGACCACCAGGGCACCGCCCACCGAACGCGGCAGCACGACAAATCCGCTGTGGAACGCCCGCCGCCACCACGGGCGCCCGTTCTCCTCCAGCTCGGGCTCCGGCAGCGGAATGTCCTCTTTCCTGTCCCGGTCAACGGCCTCCACCGCCCAGCCGCAGGCCACGCCCGAAATCAGCGCCGCCAGCGGCCGGAAGACGGCAAACAGCCCGCCCATCAATCCATAGGTGACGGCGATGCTGTCCACGCCGGTCTGGGGCGTGCTCATCAGGAACGCCGCCGTGGCCCCCTTGCCCGCGCCATGCCGGCGCAGCGACGCCCCCAGCGGAATCACGCC
>CAZHSS010000099.1:0-6080 GCA_964535205.1 uncultured Verrucomicrobiota bacterium | reverse complement strand
CGGTCTTGACCCGCTGGCGGACGATGCCGGGGCCGACGGGGATGGCGACGGATTGACGAACCTGCAGGAATACGAATGGGGCACCCATCCGCTGTCGGCGGACACGGACAGCGACGGGCTGCCGGACGGGTGGGAGGTGACCCATGAATTCGATCCGAACTCGGACGGCGGGCTGGATCTGGGCCTGGCGGCGCACTGGACGTTCGACGAGGGGGCGGGCGGCGTTGTTTCCAATGCGGTTTCCGGCAGCTGGCCGGGGGTGCTGCGATCCATGGTGGAGAGCAACTGGGTGACGGGCCGCGGGGGCGGGGCGCTGTGGTTTGACGGAATCAACGACCAGGTGGCGGTGGACCAGTCGGCGGGGGCGGTGGTGACGGGCGCGCCGTTCACGGTGACGGCGGTGATCTGGCAGGAGGCGGGGGTGACGTCGGGGTTTCCGACGGTGATTTCGGACGCGCAGTATAACCTCGCCAGCAACTGGTGGCCGGGATTCACGCTTCGGTACCAGGCCGGCAACGACCGGCTGACGGCCGTGATGGGGTCCTCGAACGCCCCCTATGCGGCGCTGAACCAAAGCGACTGGCGCAGCGGACACGAGGGGCGCTGGGTGGATGTGGCCTTCTCGCACGACGGGGCGGAAGCGCGCCTGTTTGTCGGCGGCCGGGAAGCGGTCTCGGCGACGACTGTCTTCACGGCTTCCCGTCAGGCGGAGCTGCGGATCGGAGGGGGGCATGTGAACATCGGGGATGCGTTCTGGAAGGGGCGGATCGACGATGTGCGGATCTACCGGACGGCGCTGGGGACCAGCGAACTGGTCCGGGTGAACGACTGGCTGGGGGATGCGGACGGCGACGGGCTGATCAACGGAGAAGAGTACCGGGCCGGCGCCGACCCGTGGACAGCGGACACGGACGGCGATGGGCTGACCGACGGGGAAGAAGTGCTGCAGCACGGGACCGACCCGCTGTCGGGAGATACGGACAGCGACGGGATGGGGGATGCGTGGGAGGTGGCGAACGGACTGAATGCGGAAGTGGACGATGCGTCCGCTGATCCGGACGGCGACGGGCTGACGAACCTCGACGAACACGGGTATCAGACGGATCCCTGGCAGGCCGATCCGGACGGCGACGGACTGAACGACTATGAGGAGAAGGTCACGTACGGGACGGATCCGTTCGATGCGGATACGGATGACGACGGGCTGACCGACGGAGAAGAAGTGGCGCTGGGCACCGACCCGCTGGACACGGACAGCGATGACGACGGCCTGCCCGATGCGTGGGAGGCGGCATGGGGACTGAATCCGCTGATCGGCACCGGCGCCGACGGAGCGTCCGGCGATCCGGACGGCGACGGGCTGACCAACCTGCAGGAATATCCGCTGGGGACTAATCCGCTCGAGGCCGACACGGATCAGGACGGGCTCGACGACGGCGACGAGGCGGTGCGGGGCACGGATCCGCTGGATGCGGACACGGATGCAGACGGTCTGCCGGACGGCTGGGAAGTGCAGCATGGGTTTACGGCTCTGTCGGGCATGGCGAGCAATCTGGAACTGCGCTGCTGGCTTCAGCTGGACGAAGGCGCGGGCACCGCCCTGGTCAATTCGGCCCAAACCGATTTCGAGGCCGGGATCCGGAACCCGGCAGGGGTGCAATGGACCAACGGATGGCCGTCGGGCGGCGCGCTGCGGCTGGAGGGCGGGGAGGGCTATGTGTCGGTGGACCAGTCGGCCGGAGCGGTGGTGACGGGCGAGTCCTTCACCTTCTGCGCCTGGGTCTGGCACGACCCGGCCGGAACATCCGTGTATCCGACCCTGGTGTCCGACATCCGCTGGGAAGGCGGAAACCAGTGGCCGGGGTTCATGCTGCGGGTGGACACGGCGGGAAACAAGATCGTCGGTCTGGCGGGCCGCAGCGGGGAGGAGTCGGCGGAGGTATCGGCGGGCTGGTGGGCGGAACGGTGGAGCGGCCGCTGGACGCATGTGGCGATGGTCCAGGAGGCGGGGATCACCCGGCTGTACCTGGACGGATGCCTGTGGGACGAGCAGAAAAACGCCTTTGCGCCGGCCTCCAATGCCGCGGTATGGATCGGCCGAGGCCACGTCAACAGTTCGGCTTCGGCCTGGGCGGGGCTGGTGGATGATGTGCGCTTCTACGGGACGGCGCTGTCGGCCGCGCAGCTGAGGGAGCTGTTCGACGCCCGGAGCGACGCCAACGGCGACGGGCTGGACAATTTCAGCGCGTGGGAGATGCAGCTGGATCCGCGGACCAATCCTCTTCCGCCTTCCGTGGAAGGGGCGCTGGATCTCCTGTTCGTGCCCCGGGACTGGAGCGCGGACGATCCGCCGCAGTACCTGGCACGGTACGGCGGCTCCGATCCGGGCGGGGAGATTCATCTGTACGTGCAGAATGACACGCTGACCTTCCTGCTGCTGGATGCGGACGGCCGGCCGCATGCGATCTATCATCCGGATCTGACGGCAGGCGGCTACCTGATTCCGGATGCCACCAACCGGATCACGGCCAGCTGGCGGGGATTCGGCACGGGCGGACCGACGGCGGAAATGCGGCTGTTCGTGAACGGCATCGACTACCGGGCCGATCTGGGATTCGTGAACAATCCCCGCCGGACCACCTTTGAGTGGGAGCAGCGGACGGATTACTGGAACGCCTCGTATGTGACGGCTCCCTGGGACGCGGCGGTGACCTCCAACGGGGTCCGGTTGGGCTCCTGGGCCGACGGGGTGTTCACGGCCCGCGTGGACTGGGTGGAAACCCATGTGCATCCCGCCGCCTACGGGATGATTGCCGCCGACCCCGTTCCGACCTTCGCGCTGCAGCCCAAGACGCCGCCCGCGCCGGGACCGCGGCCGCGGACGCTGATCCAGAGCATCACCCGTCCGCTGAGCGCAGCGGATTTCGTGTCCAGCAACGACATGCGGGTGCTGATCCGGCGCTACGCCCAGGTGGTGGATGCGGCGGAGAAGGAGATGAGCTGGATGGGGTATGGCGCCGTGGCGCCGAAGAACTGGGACATCCTGGAGGACAACATCCGCACCTCCATTCAAATCGGCCGGGAAGAGGGGCTGGACATTGCGCTGAGCAGCTGGATCCATCTGGACGCCAAGGTGTGCCACAAGCACTCCAACTCCATTCCCCGCTGGGCGGAGCAGTTTGTGGCGGTGACGAACGGGCTGGAGATCCGGATCCAGCTGACCAATTCGGCCTGGCGGATCAACGATTCCTTCCAGGTGCCCCAGTTCGACGTGGGCGACCGCGCCACGGTGAGCCAGTTCCTGGAACAATGGCGGGACGAGCTCTCAACCATCTCCGGCTACAGCTACTTTTTCTTCAATGAAACTTCGCTGCAGTCCGTATTCAACGACAAGGGCTATTTGAACAGCCGGACGGCGAGCACGAACGCCCTGGCCTGGTTCCGCGAATATGCGACGGAGAAATACGGGCCCGGGCACGCTGCGATCCGGTTCCCGGTCAGTCCCCTGGCCCATGGGGTGGCGGATCCGAGCAATGCGGCTGCCTACCGCATGGTGCTGGACGATTCGGTGACCAACCGGCTGGAGGTGACGACCGATCCGGACCACTGGGCCAAATGGTGGGAATGGCGGCAGGTGGTGTTTGCCCATCTCATGGCCGGATATGCGCAGCAGTTGGAGGAGCTGAACCGGGACAATCCGTACTGGAAGGGCGCCATTCATTTCATCTCGCCGGCTTCCGCCTGGACGCCGCAGTCGGGCATTCAGCTCGACCTGATCTCCCGCGTTCCCCATCTGGACTGGATGGTGATGGAAAATGTCCGCGGATCTACCTATGGAAGCTCGCCGGAGCGCCTGGAGGAAGAGGTCCTGCTGCAGCTGCGGGGGCTGCAAACCGCGGCATCCAACCGCGTGGGCTTCGGCAGTTTCGTCATGGTGCATGCGATGCCGTATCCGGACGTGACCAACGGGGTCACCAATGCGACCTACCGGACGGACTGGATCGAGCAGGATATGGCGTATGCCGCGTCCGAGGAATTCCAATCCGATCTGGTGGTGCCGATTTCCTCGGCCATGCTGGTCAACATCCCCGGGCATACGAGCCGGGTTCAGAACGCGCATTATGTTCCCGAAGCGGCGGATGTCTGGTGCCGGGAACGGTTCGGGCGGCTGTGGAGTCCGCTGACGGGGCACGCCGTGGACACCGGCGGCGGCACGGGTACGACGGTCCGTTTCCGCTGGGCGCCTCTCGAACAGGCCCGGGCGTATGAATGGCAGATCAGTTCTTCCCCGGATTTCCTGGCCACAAACCAGAGCGTTCGCGTCACCTCGACGAATTTCCCGTGGTCCATGCTGTCGCATCCGGTCCCGGCCGGTCTGCCGCTGCACTGGCGCGTCCGCGGAATCTTCCATGTGGTGAGTTTCGACCGTGACGGCCGGGCGGACGGCACCAATGTCTATGAGGGCGCCTGGTTCCCGGCGGGCGAGCCGGTGCAGCTCGAGGATGCCGACGCCGATGGCCTGCCGGATGCCTGGGAACGGCATTGGTTCGGCGATTTGAGCGCGGATGCCGCCGGCGACGCGGACGGCGACGGACTGATCCATGCCCAGGAATACGCCCATTCCGCGAACCCGTTCCTGGCCGACACCGACGGCGACGGCCTCGGCGATTATGCCGAAGTCATGCTTCACGGGACCCGGCCCGACCGGGTGGATACGGACGGCGACGGGTTGAATGACCGCGCCGAGGCGGTCACCTACGAGACCGATCCGCTGGCGGCGGATTCCGACGGAGACGGGCTGAATGACTACGCCGAAATCGTGCAATGGGGAACGGATCCGTGGGCGGTGGATTCCGATGGGGATGGACTGTCCGACCAATGGGAGGTGGTCATGGGGCTCAATCCGCTGTCCAATGACGCCGCGGAAGACCTGGATGACGATGGCCTGACCAATACGCAGGAGCAGGAATACGGCACGGATCCGTACACGGCGGACACGGACGGCGACGGACTGAGCGACGGGGCGGAAGTCCTGGTTCATGGAACCGACCCGGCGCTGGGAGACTCCGACGGCGACGGACTGGGTGACGGAGAGGAACTCACGACTTATTCCACGCTGCCGTTGGACGAGGACACGGATGACGACGGACTGCCGGACGGCTGGGAGGTCCGGCACGGTCTTGACCCGCTGGCGGACGATGCCGGGGACGACGTGGATGGCGACGGGTTGACGAACCGGCAGGAGTACGACTGGGGCATTCATCCGCTTTCGGCGGACACGGACAGCGACGGGATGCCGGACGGGTGGGAGGTGGTTCACGAATTCGATCCGGGGTCGGACGGCGGGCTGGATTTGGGCCTGGCGGCGCGCTGGACGTTCGACGAGGGGGCTGGCGGCATCGCTTCCAATGCGGTTTCCGGCAGCTGCCCGGGGGTGCTGCGATCCATGGTGGAGAGCAACTGGGTGACGGGCCGCGGGGGCGGGGCGCTGTGGTTTGACGGAATCAACGACCAGGTGGCGGTGGACCAGTCGGCGGGGGCGGTGGTGACGGGCGCGCCGTTCACGGTGACGGCGGTGATCTGGCAGGAGGCGGGGGTGACGTCGGGGGTTCCGACGGTGATTTCGGACGGCCAGTATGTCGCCGTCAGCAACTGGTGGCCGGGCTTCACGCTCCGGTACCAGGCCGGCAACGACCGGCTGACGGCCGTGATGGGGGCCTCGAATGCCCCCTATGCGACGCTGAACCAAAGCGACTGGCGCGACGGGCACGAGGGGCGCTGGGTGGATGTGGCGTTCTCACACGACGGGGCGGCGGCGCGCCTGTTTGTCGGCGGCCGGGAGGCGGCCTCGGCGACGAATGCCTTCTCCGCCTTCCGGCAGGCGGAGCTGCGGATCGGCGGGGGGCATGTGAACCTCGCAGATGCGTTCTGGAAGGGGCGGATCGACGACGTGCGGATTTACCGGACGGCACTGGGGACCGGCGAACTGGTGCGGGTGAACGACTGGCTGGGGGATCCGGACGGGGACGGGCTGATCAACGGAGAAGAGTACCGGGCCGGCGCCGACCCGTGGACAGCGG
>CAZHSS010000098.1:3008-6084 GCA_964535205.1 uncultured Verrucomicrobiota bacterium | reverse complement strand
CGCTTGAACGGGGCGGGGGGATGGGGTACAAGTCGGGGACTTTTACGCAAGGAGCTCAAGATGAGTACGGAACAATCCAACGATCAACTGTTCCAGGGGCTGGTGATTTCGCTGGCGGCGGCGACGATGCAGCATCTGGGCAAGACGCTGAACCCGCTGACAAACAAGGTCGAAAAGAGCCTCGAAGCGGCGCAGTCCACGATTGACATGCTGGACATGCTGGAGGCGAAGACGAAGGGCAACCTGGGCGACACCGAAGCCAGGCTGCTCAAGAACGTGCTGGCGGAGCTGAAGCTGAACTACGTGGAGACGATGAACGAGAAGCCGGCGGCGGCAGAGCCCCCGGCGGCGGAGCCGAAGGCGGAGGAGAAGTCCGAGGCAAAGCCGGAACAGGCCGGCTGACCCATGCGGCTTCGTTTTCCGCGACCCAAACGGCTGTTGACGCTGGCGCTGCTGGCGGCGGCCGTCGCGGCCGGGATCTGGTGGCTGGGGGTCATCCCCTATGATCCGCTGGCGATTTACCGTCCGGTGCCGGCGTCGGCGACAGCCGTGGGGCGGCATCTGGCACTGCCGGAACGCTGGGGCGACCTGCTGGCGAATCCGCTGGCGATGGCGCTGATGCGCACCGCCGGGGTGTATCCGGAGGAGGCGGCGGCGCTGGCGGACGACCCGGAGTCGCGGAAGTGGTTTGACAAGCTGGCGGGCCGCGAAGGAGTGCTGGCCTATCTGCCCGGGCGGTTCGGGGCTCCGTCGGCCTGGATGGCCGTCAGCCATATGGGCGGAGAGAGCCAGAAACTGCGCTGGCAGCTTTCCCTGTTCGATGTGCCCGGTTTCGACCGGTTGACACAATTCACCGGCCGATCGGTCTGGCGCGTGGACTCGCCGGACCTGGATCCGCGCCAGCATCTGGTGATTGCCTTCGGCGAGGGGGTGCTAATGGCCTGCCTGTCCGAGAATCTGTATGCGATTGCCGAGGTGCTGGGGGCCTATGACGGCTCGGTCCGCCGGCTGATGGACGCGGAGCTGTCGTTCAAGCGCCTGGCCGGAAGCGACGACCGCTCGGTCCCGGACCGGTTCTGGCTGCGGGATGAAAGCGAGTGGGCGGCCGACGGCGCGCCGGGCATACGCGTGGATGTGACGGCGCTTCGCGGCGATGCGATTGCGCTCCAGGCGGCTACCGAGGGGCTGGAACCGGTCCCGGAACTCCGCCCGAAAACGCAGGCGGCCCTGACGGACCTGGCGACGCGGCTGGGCTACGCGCCCTGCGCGGTGTTCCGGTTCCGGCGCGAAGCGCTGGAAGAGCTGGTCCTCCAGCCCGGGCTGCAGCGTGATACGGCGTTTGCCCTTCGCCGGATCCTGGACGTGGCCGGCGACGAGCTGGTCGTGGCGCTGATGGACGGCGATCTGGGCGGGCGGCTGGCCTGGGGGGCGATGCGCACGCTGGGGCTGTCGGGCCTGCGGGTCCCGACGGTGCTGCTGGCGACGCCGGCGGCGGATGCCGCCGAAGCCCATGCGGGCATCCAGCAGATTCTGGATGCCGCCAATGCGCGCTATAAGGGGGCCTTTATCCTGCGGCCGGTGACGGCCGGTGCCGCCACCCTTCAGGCGCTGGAGAGCGCCGGAGGCAACGAATGGGTGGATGAACTGGCGCCGCCGGACCGCCCTGCCTATGCCGTTGTGGATGGCTGGCTGCTGGCGGCGAGCAACCGCGACGCCCTGCATAAGCTGCTGCGGGGGCCGGCACCCGCCCCGCCGCCCCCCCCGTGGGCGGTCGGCGGGGAGTCTGCTGCGGCCATGACGGGCTGGCTGGAGCTGGCGCGGAGCGGCAAGGTGGCGCGCGATGCCATCGCCACCTGGTCCATGGCCCAGGTGTTCATCGGCGGAAGCAGTTCGCAGGCGGCCCGCGAGCGGCTGAACGAGGTCAAGGCCTGGGTCGAGGCGTTTGTGCCGTTCGGCGAGGCCCGCGGAACGTTGCACCGCCGGGCGGGGGAATCCGTCCTGACCGTGGATTTGGGATTGTCCGCGGCGGAGCCTCCGGCTAGGATTTCCGCACCATGAGCGACACCCTGGTCATTATTCCGACGTACAACGAGAAGGAAAACGCGGAGGCGATCGCGAAGGCGGTGCTGGAGGCCTGTCCGGAAGCCGATGTCTTGTTCGTGGACGACAGCTCGCCGGACGGCACGGGGGAGCTGGCCGACCGTCTGGCGGCGGAGAATCCTCGCATCCATGTGCTGCACCGTGAGAAGAAGCAGGGGCTCGGGCGGGCGTACATTGCGGGGTTCCGCTGGGCGCTGGAGCGGCCGGAGATCCGGTTCATCCTGGAGATGGATGCCGATTTTTCGCACGATCCGAAGGCGGTGCCGCAGCTGCGGGCGGCGGCCCGGAACGCCGATCTGGTGCTGGGGTCCCGCTACATCGGCGGCATCCGGGTGATCAACTGGCCGCTGAACCGCCTGATCCTGAGCACGGGGGCGGCGCTGTACGTGCGGCTGATCACGGGCATGCCCTTCACGGATCCGACAGGCGGATTCAAGTGCTTCCGGCGCGAGGTGCTGGCGGCGATCGATCTCGATGGCATCCATTCCAACGGCTATTCGTTCCAGATCGAGATGACGCATACGGCGTGGCATCTGGGGTTCCGGATCGCCGAATCGCCGATCGTGTTCGAGGAGCGCCGCGAGGGGCAGTCCAAGATGAGCGGCGGCATCGTCAACGAAGCGCTGTGGATGGTGTGGAAGCTGCTGGCGCGCTGCGGCTGGCGCCGGCGCCCGCGCGTCGTGCATCCGCAGAGCGTTGCCGCGCAGGCGGGCGGGGCGGCATGACGACGGTTTCGACCTGGCTGCGCCTGCTGCGGATCAAGCAGTGGACCAAGAACGCGGTGGTGTTCGCGGCGTTTGTCTTTGCCCTGGGCGACCGCAACCAGGATCTGTCGGCCTGGGAGCTGTGGAAGGTGTGCCTGGCGGCGCTGGCGTTTTCGCTGGTGTCCAGCGCGGTGTATATCCTGAACGATCTGCGCGATGCGCCGCAGGACCGGCTGCATCCGGACAAGCAAAACCGTCCGGTCGCCGGCGGG
>CAZHSS010000098.1:0-2998 GCA_964535205.1 uncultured Verrucomicrobiota bacterium | reverse complement strand
AACAGGGCGATTGAGGGGGAATGCGGCAGCGTCCGCGTCGGGCGCGGTGGCGACGGCCCCGGCGCTGGGTGCGGCGGCGGTCCTGCTGGCGGCGGGCCTGGGCGGCGCGGGACGGCTCGGGGCGGACCTGTTGGCCGTGATCGGCGGCTACCTGGTGCTGCAGGGGTTCTATACTCTGTGGCTGAAGCGCATCGCGCTGGTGGATGTGATCGTGATTGCGACGGGGTTCGTGCTGCGGGCGCTTGCCGGAGCCGTGGTGATCCATGTGGTGATCAGCCCGTGGCTGCTGCTGTGCGCGATGCTGCTGGCGCTGTTCCTGGGGCTGTGCAAGCGCCGGCACGAGAAGGTGAATCTGGCGGGGCAGGGGACGCGCGCGGCGCTGGACGCCTACGACGAGCGCCTGCTGGACCAGTTGATCGCCGTTACGGCGTCCGCGGCTCTGGTATGCTACTCGATCTATACCCTCTGGCCCGAGACCGTGGACAAGTTCGGCACGCCGTGGCTCGCGGCCACCATTCCCTTCGTGGTGTTCGGGCTGTTCCGCTACATGGATATCGTCTATCGCCAGGAGAAGGGCGACCGGCCCGAGCAGATCCTGCTGACGGACGGTCCGCTGATGGCCGACGTGGCGCTTTACGGGCTGGCTGTGCTGGGGATTCTGCTGCTTCGTTAAACCGTTTTTCTCCGGAAGGCCCATTTGAATTGACGGCCTCCGGTCTTCAGGCCACACTGCCTTCCGTTTATGACCATCTATTCCCTATTCTAAGGAGTCCTGAGCATGAAAATCATTTCGTCGATCAACAAGGAAGTGCTCGCCCGGACCGTTCAGCGGGCCAAGGAGCGCAACATCATTCTGCCGACCTTTGCCCAGCAGAAGGATCCGAAAAAGGTTCCGGCCAAGATCGTAGAGAAGCTGAAGAAGATCGACGATCAGGCCGTGGATCCCTTGAACCTCTTCCGGATCACGTGGAAAAACGATCCGAAGACCGGCGGGTTCGGCGAAGGCAACTGGGTGGAGTTCCCGAAGGAGATCACGGGCGTGGACGCGCGGATCGTGGGCCTGGTGGGCCGCTACTTCCCGACGGGCGCGCACAAAGTGGGCGCGGCCTACGGCTGCCTGGTGCCGCGGCTGGTCAGCGGCAACTTCGATCCGACGGTCCAGAAAGCCGTGTGGCCCTCGACGGGCAACTACTGCCGCGGCGGCGCCTTTGACTGCGCGCTGCTGGCCTGCCCCGCGATCGCCATCCTGCCCGAAGGCATGAGCCAGGAGCGCTTTGAGTGGCTCAAGAGCATCAACACCGATGAAATCATCGCCACGCCCGGCACCGAGTCGAATGTGAAGGAGATCTATGACATGTGCTGGACGCTCCGCAAGGAGCGCGGCGACAAGATCGTGATCTTCAACCAGTTCGACGAGTTCGGCAACTCGATCTGGCACTACAACATGACGGGCGGCATCATCGAGGAAATCTACCGGAACCATTTCAAGAGCGACCGCAGCCGCCTGGCAGGCTATGTCAGCGCGACGGGTTCCGCCGGCACGATCGCCGCAGGCGACTACCTGCGCACGAAGCACCCGCACATCCGCGTGGTCGCCAACGAAGCCTCCCAGTGCCCGACGCTGTACCAGTTCGGGTTCGGTGCGCACCGCATCGAGGGCATTGGTGACAAGCACATCCCGTGGGTCCACAACATCCGCAACACCGATGCCATCGCCGCCGTGGACGATGAACGCGTCATGCAGCTGCTGCGGCTCTTCAACGAACCCGCCGGCCAGGACTACCTGCGCAAGCAGGGGGTCAAGGACGAGACCATCGCCCAGCTGCCGATGGCCGGCATCTCGAGCATCTGCAACCTTGTCAGTGCCATCTGGACCGCGCGCTACTACGACATGGACGGGCGCGACGTGATCTTCCTGCCGCTGACGGACTCGATGGACCTGTACGCGTCGCGGCAGGCGGAAATGCTGGAAAACCACGGGCCGTACAACGCCGACCTGGCGGCGCGCCACTACGCGCGCTACCTGCAGGGCTGCGAGCCCACCACGTTCCGCGAGCTGAATTACTTCGAACGCAAGGCGCTGCACAACTTCAAGTACTTCACCTGGGTCGAGCAGCAGGCCAAGGACAGCGAAGACCTGCGCGCCATGTGGGACGAGGATTTCTGGGCGGAGATGTTTGCCCAGGAGCAGGTGGACGAATGGGACCAGCTGATCAACGAGTTTAACGACGCCACCGGCCTGCTGAAGAACCTGTAGGTCCGGCGTCGAGCGAAGGAGAAAGAAACATGAGTTCGAAACTGTACGAAGAAGCCAAGAAACGCGAAGACGCGCTGGCCAACTTCCTCAAGGACATTGTGAGCATTCCCTCCCTGAGCAGCCAGGAGGGCGACGTGGTCAAGTTCATGGCCGAGGCCATGAAGAAGCTGGGCTATGACGAAGTGGTGATCGACGGCATGGGCAACCTGCTCGGCCGCATCGGCGACGGTCCGCGCGTGATCGCCTTCGACGGCCACTGCGACACCGTGGACATCGGCGACATCTCGCTGTGGGACAAGGTCAAGCCCTATCCCGCCGTGATCCAGGACGGCAAGGTCTTCGGGCGCGGCACGGCCGACCAGAAGGGCGGCGTCGCCAGCTCCATCTACGGCATCGCCATGCTCAAGGAGCTCGGGATGGTGCCCAAGGATCTGACCATCTGGGTGGTCGCCAGCGTCCAGGAAGAGGACTGCGACGGCCTGTGCTGGCAGTACATCATCCAGGAAGGCAAGCTGCGTCCGGAAGTGGTGGTCTCCACCGAGCCGACCAGCCTGCAGATCTACCGCGGGCACCGCGGGCGCATGGAGATCGAAATCGAAACCAAGGGCGTCTCCTGCCATGGCTCGGCGCCCGAGCGCGGCGACAACGCCGTGTACAAGATGGCCGACATCATCAAGGACATCGAGGAGCTCAATGAGAGTCTTCCCGAGAAGAAGCCCCTCGGCAAGGGGACCGTCACCA
>CAZHSS010000097.1:0-6097 GCA_964535205.1 uncultured Verrucomicrobiota bacterium | reverse complement strand
GGACGATGCCGGGGATGCAGTAGCCGCACTGGACGGCGCCGGCTTCGATCAGGGCCTTCTGGATGGGATGGATGTCGGCGCCGCGGTTCAGGCCTTCGATGGTCAGGACGTCGGCTCCGTCGAGTTTGGCGGCGGGCAGGAGGCAGGCGCGCTTGGCGTCGCCGTTGAGGACGATGGTGCAGGCCCCGCAGGTGCCGTCGTCGCAGCCGCGCTTGGTTCCGGTCAGGTTGAGGTGTTCGCGCAGGACATCAATGATCTTGTCGGCGGGTTCAACGGCGACGGACTGGGGGGTGCCGTTCAGGGTGAACTGGATGAGGTCGGCCATGGGGGCTACTCCTTGGGTTGGGCGCCGGTACCGCAGGCGGGACAGGCGGGATTTCGATGGGCATGGACAGGGGTGAACTCGGCTTCGAGTCCGTCGTAGGTCAGCAGCGTGCCGGTCAGCAGCGCTCCGACGCCGGAGAGGAACTTGACGGCTTCGAGGGCTTGGAGGGATCCGATGACGCCGGGGATGGGGCCGAGAGGGCCGGCGTGGGCGGGGGCCTCGGGGGCGGGGGCCGGCGGCGGCACCGGAAAGACGCACCGCAGGCAGGCGCTCTGGCCGGGCCGCACGGTGAGAATCTGGCCGCAGAACGCGGAAATGCCCGCGTGCACAAACGGCTTGCCCATCGCCACGCAGACGTCGTTGATGAGGTACTTGGATGCATAGTTGTCCGTGGCGTCGAGAATCAGGTCGTAGGGGGCGAAGAGCTCCCGGGCGTTGGCGGCCGTAAGGCGTTCGTTGTGGGCCGAGAGCTGCACGTGGGGGTTGAGAGTGCGCAGGCGGGCCACGGCGGAGTCGGTCTTGGGCCGGCCGATGTCGGGGGTGGCGTGCAGGATCTGGCGCTGGAGATTGGAGATGTCCACCCGGTCCGAATCCATCAGGCCCAGGCGGCCGACCCCCGCCGCGGCGAGATAATAGAGAGCGGGCGAGCCCAGGCCGCCGCAGCCCACCACCAGCACGCGGCCCGCGCGGAGCTTTTCCTGGGCGTGGCCGCCGAACCCCGGCAGGTCGAGATGGCGCGCGTAGCGCTGGCGTTCTTCCGGGGAAAAAGCCATGGCGGTCAGGAGGCGGGCGCCCCCGGGAAAAAGCCCTGGCCGCCGGACAGCGTCCAGATGGCGACGGCGGCATAGACCAGCAGGCCCAGCACGGCCAGAAACAGGCCGATGATGTACATCCAGCCCCAGCAGGCGAACAGCGTCTTGAGCCTGGAAAAGAAGGGAATCATGTCCGGGGAGACAAACGGGGTGCGGCCCAGCGCGGCCCGGGCGCCCAGCGTGGCGCATCCCGCCAGCAGCATGGGGATGCCGTAGAGCATCAGCGCGGGCGGAATGGACAGCAGGATGGTCATGACGCCGACAAACGCCATCCAAGGGCGCAGGCTGTCCGGCAGGGGCACCTTGCCTTCGCTGCCCGACGGCGCCTGCAGGGCGGCAAAAGCGTCGCCGGCGGGAATCCAGTTGGCCAGGCCGTCGTGCCAGACCAGCGTCGCGGGGGCGATGTCTCCCGCAATGAACCGGGCGCGCACGAAGGCTTCGTCGTGCGGGCCGCTTTTCTCGCGGGTTTTTGCGATCACATAGTACCAGGATGCCATGGTCGATCTCCGGACAGCCCAAGATAGGATAAAACGGATCGGGAAGCAAAGAAAAGAGTTCCGCGTCTTGCGGGCGGGGGGCGGGGTGTGGCAGGATGGCGGCTCCACCCGATGGCAAGGAGTCCCGCATGACCTGGAAACTGTTTGCAGCAACGTTCTGGCTGATTTTTCTGGCCGAGCTGGGCGACAAGACCCAGCTGGCGGTGATGCTGCAGAGCGCGATCCATGGCCGGGCGGGGGTGTTCTGGGCCGCCAGCCTGGCGCTGGTGCTGTCCACGCTGCTGGCGGTCTTTCTGGGCGGGCTGATCGCCAAAGTGGTGTCCGAGCGTGTCATCCATGCCGTGGGCGGCGTCCTGTTTCTGGTGTTCGGCCTGGTCATGGTGTATTCGGCCATCCGGCCCGGTCCGGACATCGCCCCCATTCTCCAGGCCGTGGAGAAACCGGCCGAAGACTGACGGGGCCCGTGCCAAACTCCGGTTTGCCCGGGCCGTATTCAGAATCCAGAATTCAGGATTCAGAATGAACAGCCGCTGAACCGCTGGCACGGCGGATTTCACGCCGTGGAAAACTAGTTTCCATGGCGTGGAAAACGGTTAGGATGCGGCGCATGAGGAAAAGGATGCCAGTTCTGGGGATGGCCGTTTTATGCGGCGCGGCGCTGGCGGCGGCGGCGCCGCCGCCGCCGGAGCCGCTGAGCCTGGACGAGGCCATCGAACAGGCCCTGGCGCACAACCGCGATCTGGCGAAGGGGGCGCTGGATGTGCGGGGATACCGCCTGGCGCAGCAGGAGGCGCGGGAGTCGGTGCGCGGCTTTAGGGTGGTGCCCGAGGGGGCTGCGGGCATGGGGCCGGACGGCGAAGACTGGCGGAGCGGGTTGCGGGCGGAAGCCACCGGGCCGGCCGGGACACGGGTCGCGCTGGCCGCCGCCGTTCGCTCCATCGAGGTGGACGAGGCTGATGCGATGCGCCGCGGCGAGGTCCGGGTGGAGATTTCCCAGCCGCTGTTCCGCGATTTCGGCCCGCTGGTTCGCAACGAGCCCGCCGTGGCGGCGGGCGAAACCCTGCGGGCAGCCCGGCGGGCGTGGGAGCGCGACCGTTCCGCCCTGGTGCTGCGGGTGGTCGAATTGTACGAGGGCTTGATCTATCGCCGCCGGCAGATCGAGCGCGACGAAGAGCTGGCCGGACGGTTGGAAAAGCTGTGGGCGCTGGCCGATGCCCGCGAGCAGCAGGGCCGCGCCACGCGGACCGAGGTCATGCGCCTGGATTTCCAGCGCGGGGAAGCCGAAGCGCGGCTGGAAACCGGCCGGGCGCGGCTGGAGATCGAATTCCAGGAGTTCGCCAACCTGCTGGGGCTGCCGCTGGACTCGGCGTTCCGCCTAAACCCTCCGCCGCTGCTGGACCTGGACCTGACCGAACCCGGCCGGGCCCTGACCGTGGCGCTGGCCGAGCGTCCGGATTACGCCCAGGCGCTTCAGGAGATCGAAACCGGCGACCGCCAGCTGCGGCTGGCGCGCCGACGCCTCCTGCCGGATCTGCGGCTGTCGGCCCGGCAGACCGCCTATGGCGAGGGGCCGGAATGGAGCGATGCCGGCCGCCTGGACCAGGACGACTGGTTTGTCGGGCTGGTCGCCGACGTGGACCTGAACCGACGCGGCTCGCGCCTGGCCGTTGCCCGCGGCGAAACCGACGCCGAAGGGCGCCGGCAGGTGGCGGAGATCGTGCGCCACCGGCTGGCGCTGGAAGTGAATTCCGCCCAGACCGGTTATCGTCGCGCCCGGGCCGAACTGGATCTGGCCCGGCGCAACCGCCAGCTGGCCGCCGGGCGCGCCGAACTGGCCCGCGCCCTGTTCGAGGCGGGCCGCGGCAGCGCGGATTCGGTGTCGGATGCCGAATCCGATCTCAGCGGGGCCGAGCTGGCCGAACTGGCCGCCCGGCGGGAGGCGTCGGTATCGGCCTACCGCCTGCTGCATGTCCTGGGCACGCTGGTGCCGGCGCCCCGCGATCTCCTGGCCGCGGAACTGAACGAAGGAACCGCAGATGAAAACTAGACTGGGAAGACTGGCCGTTCTGGCGGCCCTGGCGGCCGGAGGATGCGGCCGGGAGGCGGAACCCCTGCGCACGGTCGCGGTGGAGCGGGGCGACATCCAGGCGGTGGTGCCCTTTCACGGCGAACTGGAGGCGCGGCACGTGGAGCGGATTGCCGTGGGCGTGCAGGGGTCGGCCGTGCTGGCGGAACTGGTCGAAGAAGGCGCCCGCGTGGCGCCCGGCGACGTGCTGGCGCGGTTCGATGCCGCCCAGATCCAGCAGGACCTGGCCCGGCAGGAAAACGAGTGCGTCCGCGCCCGCCAGGAACTCGACAGCCTGGAACAGGCGGAACTGCCCCTGGAACTGATTGACATGGAAGCCAAGCGCGAAGAGCTGCGTGCCGAAGCCGCCGCCGAAGAGCGGTTTCTTGAATCGGCCCGCGGTCTGCAGGAGCGGGGACTGCTGTCGGAGGCGGAGGTGCGCCAACAGGAGCGCAAGGTGGCCGCGCTGCACGAGCGCGGCCGCCAGTGGGAGACGCGCATGGAGCTGACGCAGCGGCATGTTCACGCCGCGCGGCTGGCGAAAGCCCGGGCCGCGCTGGAGGCCGCGGAGCGGCAGCGGGATTTCACGGCGCGCCAGCTGGCGTTGTGCGAGGTGCGCGCGCCCGTGGCCGGGGTGGCCACCCGGGTTCCCCTGCCGGTGGGCGGGGACTATCGCACCGCGCATGTAGGCGATACGCTGTTTCACAACCAGGTGTTTCTGTGCCTGCCCGATCCCGCCGACCATGTGGTCCGCGGATTCATCGGCGAAGCCGAACTGCCCCGGGTCCGGGCCGGCAGCCGGGTCGTCGCCGTGCCCGCCGCTTTTCCGCAAATGCGCCTGAACGGGCGGGTCGAAACCGTGGGCGGCATGGCCCAGACCCGCCCCGGTCAGCCGGTCTGGCGGAAATTCTTCCCCGTGCAGATTGCGCTGGATCCCTTGCCGGAACCCCTGCCGGTCGGGCTGTCCGTTCAGGCCGAGATTCTGGCGGGCGAAGAAACGGATGTCCTGTGGGTGCCGCGGGAAGCGGTGGAATGGCGCGGTACGACCGCCGTCGTCGGGCGGCAGCGACCGGACGGCCGCATCGAGGAGCGCGTGGTGGAAACCGGTCTGGCCGGATCCTCCCGCGTGGAAATCGTGTCGGGGCTGGAGGAGGGCGACCGCGTCCGGCGGCCCTGACCATGGGCAGACTGACGTCAGATGTCCGGGCGGGCCTTCGCACGGTGCCGGCCCGCGCCGGGTTGGTGTTTCTCAGCCTGTTTATCGGATTCTTTGCCGTCACGCTGCTGGTGTCCACGCTCGAGGCGCTGCAGCGCCGGGCCAACGATCTGGTGGCGGATTTCGGCGCGGGATCGTTTGCCCTGATCCGCCCGCCCGGCGCGGAGGTCTCGTCCTGGTCCCGCGAGAAGGTCACCTGGTTCCGGGACAACCTGGACGGGGATGCGGCGGTCAGCGGGTTGAGCCGGCTGGAGACGGCGGGGCAGGAGGATCTCGCCGTCGTGGCGGCGGACGGCGACCTGGCCCGGGTGCGGGGCTGGCGTTTTGCCGACGGGCGCGCGCTGGATGCGCTGGATGTGCGCCAGGCCGCGCGCCATGCCATGGCGCCGGACGCCTTGTGCCGCCGACGGGGCTGGCGGGTCGGGGAATTCATCCGGATCGGCCGCGAACCGTTCCGGCTGGTGGGATGCATCGCCGGGGACAGCGCGGGGCTGCCGTCGCTTCCGGCCGCCGCCGTGTACATACCTTATACGGTGGATGCGCCGGATGAAGGCGCCGAGCCCGCGCGGCGCCGGGTCGAGGCGATTTGGTTTAACGCCGATGGCGGGGCGGATCCCGAAGCCCTGCAGCGGCGCGTGGCGGCCTTGCTGGACCCGCCCGGGGCAAGCGAAGGCGATGCCGTCTGGATCACGCCCGAAACCCTGTTGCAGGGCATCCGCCGCTGGCAGAAAACCATTGCGTGGACGGCGGGTGCCGGCAGTCTGCTGGGTCTGCTGCTGGGGGCGGTGACGCTGGCAGGCCTGCTGCTGACCGGCGTCCGCGAACGCATTCCGGAAATCGGCCTGCGCCGGGCCCTGGGCGCCCGGCGGCGGGATATCGCCGGGTTGTTCGTGGCGGAGGCCCTGGTCTTGACCGTGACGGCCGGACTGGCCGGATGGGCCGTGGGAGAAGTCACCCTGCGCTGGCTGGGCAGCCGCTTTCCTCTGCCCTTTCATCTGGGCTGGCAGACCCGGCTGCTGCCGCTGCTCCTGGCGGTCGGGCTGGCACTGCTGTGTTCCATCGGTCCCGCCGTTTTCGCCGCCCGCCTGCCTCCCGCGGAGGCCCTTCGCAACGACTGATCGAGGCAGGGGGCAGGGCTGCGTCAAGAAAGCGGCTCATCGGGGACGATTCGCCCTACCCCAC
>CAZHSS010000096.1:0-6155 GCA_964535205.1 uncultured Verrucomicrobiota bacterium | reverse complement strand
GTTGCCCCTCCAGTTTCAGGATTGCACCTGATCGCAGATGCGCCCCCGGCCGCTTGTCCATCGTGTTTTTGTTTGAACCGCCGCCGGGGAAATGAGGTATAGTGCCATGGATGAACCATGTCTGCCGGATTGCCCTGATGACCCTTTGGGGAGCTTTGTTCATGATGGTTTGCCCACCAGCCGATTCATCCGCCGCACCCATGCCCGTTCGAATGGAATTCGCCGACGGCCAGGTAGTGTGCCAGATCCTGCCGTCCGGGACGGCCGTGCCGGACCTGCTCCAAACCGTCCTGCCGGTGGCCATGCGAACGGCGCTGGATGAAATCGGGCCGCCTCCGGAGCCGGCTGTCCTGACCATCCGCCTGCAAAAGCCCCCCCCGTTCTATAAACGGGCCCGGCTTCTCTTTCCGTCGGATGTTCTGGCCACGCAGGAGGGGGATGAAATCCGGTTGCAGCCGGGCCGCGACCCCTTGAAACTGGCCTTTCGACTGGGCCATGAGCTGTCGCACTGGCTGCTGGTTAAGCGCCATCCGGCCCGTCCGCCCCTGTGGCTGGACGAGGGCCTGGCCAACCACCTGGGGACCGCGGCCGCCGAGGCCGCCGCCCGGCCGCTCGGACAGACCGTGGAGCGTCCCGCACCGGAAAGGATCGGCCCTCATCTGCAGTCCCTTGACGACCTGGTCGCGCGCCAAACCTATCCGCGCCCGCCCGCCGAAGTCGGCGCCTTCTACTGGCAGGCGGAAACACTGGTCACCGCCCTGCGCGATAAACTGGGACGCGATGCGTTCCGGGATTACCTGGGCCTGATGGCTGTCCCCGGGCCGCCCGACTGGGAAGCTCCCCTGCGGGAACGCTGGTATTTCAACGACGCCGATTTCCGCTGGCTGGCCGATCGCATTCTCCAGGCCCCATGACCCTGATGCATCCCACCCGATCCGATGCCCCCGACCACGCCTGGCTGATCGCCTCCCACCTCGGCGACACGCCCCGGGCCGAAGTCGAGGATTCCCTGCGGGAACTGCGCGCGCTGGCCGACACCGCCCGGGCCGGCATTATCGGCGAGACCGTCTGCCGGCTGCGCGACATCCATCCCGCCACCTATATCGGCCGGGGCAAGGCCGCCCAGATTGCCGAAGAGGCCGCCGCCGCCGGCGCCACCCTGGTGATTTTCGACGACGACCTCTCCCCCGCTCAGGGCCGCGCCCTGGAAGATCTGTTCCACATCCGCGTCGTGGACCGCACTCAGCTGATTCTCGATATCTTCGCCCAGCGCGCCTTGAGCCTGGAAGGCCGGCTGCAGATCGAACTGGCTCAGCTCCGCTACCTGATTCCCCGCCTGCGCGGCCTGTGGACACACCTGGAACGCCAGAAGGGCGGCATCGGCCTGAAAGGTCCCGGCGAAAAGCAGCTCGAACTCGACCGCCGGCGCATCGAACAGCGCATCACCCGCATCAAGGCCCAGCTTCAGATCGTCCGGCAGCGGCGCGCCGAACTGCGCCGCGGACGGCGCCGCCACGGCTGGGCCCTGCTGACCCTGGTCGGCTACACCAATGCCGGCAAGTCCACCCTGCTCAACACCCTCACCGAGGCCGGCGTCCATGCCGACGACCAGCTGTTCGCCACGCTCGACCCGACCACCCGCCAGCTCCGGCTGCCCAACCACCAGCCCTGCCTGCTGACCGATACCGTCGGATTCATCCGCAAACTGCCCCACCACCTCGTCGAAGCCTTCAAGGCCACGCTCGAAGAGGTGAACGAAGCCGACCTGCTGCTGCATGTGATTGACGCCTCCCAGCCGCGGGTGGACGAACAGATCGCCGCCGTGGAAGCCGTCCTGCGCGAACTGGGGGCCGAGGCCAAGCCAGTGCTGGCGGTCTTCAACAAGACCGATCTGGAAAAAGGCCGCAACCAGGCGATCCGGCTGGCCGACCGCTTCCGGAATTCCGTGGCCATATCCGCCGCCACGGGCGACGGCACCGGGACCCTGTGCCAGGCCATCGCCGACCTGCTGCGCGACCGCGTGGCGCATCTGCACCTGAAAATCCCCGCCGGCGAAGGCCGCTGGCTCGCCGCGCTGCATGCCAACGGGAAGGTGCTGGAGCAGAAGGTGCGCGGCAAACAGCTGCACGTCGAAGCCGTCGTGTCGGCCTCCTTTGCCGCCACCCTCAACCCGGACTGGATCGTCTCCTGACGCCCGGCCGCGAGGGCCTTGCCGTCCTCCGGCTACTCGCAGCGGATCAGATAAAACCGGGCGCGGTTGGTGGAGGCGCTGACGTTGTGCCAGACCGTGGTCGTCGAGCCGGCCCGCCCTTCGCCGGTCAGCGCCGCCACCTCGTTGGTGATCCAGTGCACGCCGTTGGTCAGGCCGCCCGGTTCGATGTCCACATACTCCACCGAATAGGCGTTGCTGTTCACCACCAGGAACGTAATGCCGACCTGGTTGGTCAGGTTGACGATGTCCGTGATTCGCGGATTGTAGAGCGTGCAGGCGTCTTCCGCTTTCCAGAAGCCGTTCAGAACCACCTCGCCCTGCGTGTTGGTTGCGATCCAGGGCTGAAGGCCCTGGGCCATGGACCCGCCGAGCTTGAAGACGCCGGCGGAGGCGAACGTCGCTCCGCCGGCCCCGACGCGTTCATACAGGATTTCCGCGTCGCCGCCCACCCGGCCGGCGGCGGCACCGACCGCCAGGCCGGCCAGCGCGACCAGTCCCACGACTCCCAGGCGCTTGTTCATGACGCCTCCTCAATCCTGCCAGGCAAACGGGAAGCCCAGCGCACCCGCCACTCCAAACTGCGGATAGTTCCCCTGGTGCTCCGTGTTGCCGGCCGGATCCATACCTACACCGGCGCCGGCCTGGGCCCAGCCGATCGGGCCGCCCTTGTTGTTGATGTCGCCGTAAACGATGTTGTTGGCGAAGAACTGCTGGTTGCTGTTCACGCCCACGTCGCCCCAGACCGCGTTGTGCACAAACACCAGGGTCGGGATCGGTCCTCCAAAGGGGTCAAATACCGCCGGCACCGGCGACGTTCCATGTTCCGGCCCGCGGATGACGTTGTGCGAATACAGATGGGGAACCATTCCCGGCAAGGCCGGCGCCGCATCTATAATCGCCGCATACGGCAACTGGTTGAAGATCTTGCAGCCAATGACCTCCAACCCCTCCACGCCCGGATTGACCTCCAACGTGGCCCGTGAAGGCGAAGCCACCAGGAAGGACGACTGCTCCAGCGCCACGTCGTAAATGTTATTGATGCCGTCGCCCACGATCACGGCGGGACCGTCGCCGGCTGTGGCAAAGCAGTCCTGCACCTCCACCTTGGGCCCGTAGATCATCAGGCCGCCTTCAAACCGGCAGTTGTGAAACTTCACGTCTTCGCCCAGATCGGCCGTTACGGCGGCCAGGCCCGCCACAATCAGGTTTTCGACCCGTTGCTTGCCCCGGATGTCTTTCGCCGCATGCATGACGAACAGAGTGTCGAGTTCCGCCCGGCTTTCGCCGATGACGTGGATATTGCCGGCGTGCATATTCAGCCCCGGATAGGTCCCGGAGGCGATGACGAGCGTTGCCGGTTCGTTAGTGTATTTGCCCGCCGCGAAATCGTAGCCGGCCTGCGGGGTGCTGAAGGGCTGGTCAATCGCGCCCGATCCCGTCAACGTCCCGTTGGACGCCACGAACACCACGTTTTCCAGCGGCGGCAGCGGCAGCAGCTGCCGGAACGCGCCGGTGGCGAAGGGACGGCGGCCGAACACGCGGTCCCCGCCGTCCATGTAGAAATCCCCGCGGATCCGCGCGGTGTTGTCCATGTCGTTGGTCACGTTGTGGCCGATGGCGATGCGTTCCGTGCCCAGCTGGGCATCGGCCGCCACGCCGATGGCGATGTTGGTGTAGGCGCCGTTGGCGGCATAGCCGATGGCCACGCCGTTGGTGGCGCCGTTGGCTGCGCGGCCCAGCGCCGCGCCGTACCACTGGCCCTGCGCCCACGGACCGACCGCCGCGCCGTAGGAAAAGCCGGCCGAATCGCGCCCTACAGCGACACCCTGCGAACTGCCGTCCGCCTGGTAGCCGACCGCCGCACCCGCCGTGCGTCCGTCGGCTGCCGCCCCGACCGCCGCGCCTTCGTTCTGGCCCGTGGCGGCCGCACCGACGGCAGCGCCGTTTGTGCCGGCGTTGGCGTTGTAGCCGATCGCCACGCCGCTCTGCCTTCCCTGGGCCTGATAGCCCATGGCGATGCCATAGTCCACCGCATTCGCCCCGCTGCCAACCGCCACCCCCTGTACACCGCTCGCAGCCAACCGGCCGATGGCTATCGTGTTGTTGGTTGAATCGATCCGCAACGCCCCGCTGGCCGAATCATTGATGATCAAGGCCCCCGTCATCGTATCGCCGGCCACGTCCACGAAACGCCCGTCCGCATCCGTCCGGAGATAATAGAGATTGCTTGCCGCGGTCCAGGCCGGATCGGTCTCCGTGTACGAGGTCAGATAGCCCGCCAGCGCATGGTCGCCCCAGCCGAAGGCGGTGTTCCAGTTACCGATTTGCGTACCGGTTATGCCGAAGGCGGCGCTGGCCGCGAAGACCGGATCGGTTTCTGTAATGCTGCCGCCGAGCAGATCAACCGCGTCATAGCCGTCCAGCTTGTCGGCATTGATGGCATAGGGCGAACTCTGCAGCGGCTGGGCCGGCAGCATCTCGTCGAAGGTGACCGCGTCGCTGCTGAACCACACCCGCAAAACCAGCGAGGTTTCCACGGCGAAAATGTCCGGATCGATCGCCCCCATGGGGTCGGCGCCGAGCGCCGCGCTGAATACGCCGTTATAGCACTCGTTGGTGACCCAGGCGACCGGCTCCCCCGTCGCCGTGCCGTCCTGCGCCCAGTAATTCGTCGATCCCGCCTCGTCCGAAATCGCGTACTTGAAGTAGCCGGACCCCGTCAAGGGGATGTCGTTGACCAGGATCTTGCCCTGGTAGTCCATCACCGCGGGGGGCGCGGCCCATCCGGCAACCGCCGTCAGGATCAACACCACTCCGCACAACCGCCGAACCATGCCACAACTCATGGGGGACCTCCTGTAGGGGCGTTGTTTTTCTTTGAGGGTATTTTCGCCCCCGGCTGTCAAATGAGTCAAGGATCAATCCGTTTTTGGGGGATTTTCCGCGCCGTTTTGTTGGCCGGCCGGAAAACCCCGGACATCCCGGAGGAAAACGCGGCGACGAAAAAAAAGTTCGCGCGCCCGCTCTTGGACCGGGAACGCGCGCCATGCCCCGCCCCGTTCCCCTGCCTTACATGGGGAAATCGGCGCCGTAGGGCAGCGGGACGTTGTGGCGGATGGAGAGGTCGCGGATTTCGGCCAGGGTTTCCGCCCGGCCGCTGGCGAGATGGTCGTTGATCAGCTTGTAGATTTTCTGGGCGACCCACTCGCGGCGGAGGCCTTCGCCGCCGTCCCGGGCGGCGGCCAGATCAAGGGCGAATACCATGTCGCGTCGGGCGGGACCGGAATCGCCGATGATCTGCAGCACAGCGGATTTCTGGCTGAGCGGGGCACGGCCCACCAGCCGCAGCGGGCGGTCGAGATACAGGTGCGTCAGGAGACCGGGATAGACCTCCGCCTCGGAGTCCCCCGAGAACCGATAGTCGAGGTTGGCCAGCACGGGCCGGGACAGTTCGCGGGCGGCGCGCTGGACGGCGCCGGGAATCTGCTCGCGCAGGGGCATGATCCACGAGCCGCCGCGGTTGTTGTGGCCCAGCAAATCCAGCAGGAAGGTGTTGACGCGGTCGCCCGCGCCGACGGTGAAGACGGAGATGCGGCCGTCATTGAGACGGCTGAAGCGGGCAATGATATCGGAGCTGTCCACGGCGCCCATGGTGGGCCGGCCGTCGGTCATCAGCACGGCGATCATGGGCCGGCCGCCGGGCTGGTGCAGCTTGAGCACCTGCTGGAGGGGGGTGAAGAGATCGGTCTGCCCGCGCGCGCGCATGGCCTGGGTGAAACGCACGGACTGGTCAAGGGACTCAGCCGTGACGGGTTGCCAGCCCTCGAAGCAGAGGTCGGGCGTGTCGCTGTAGCGCATCAGGTTGATCCGGTCGGCCGTGGTCAGCGTGCGCAGGTAGTCGAGAATGCCTTCCTTGAAGAAATCCAGCTTGGTGCGGGTGATG
>CAZHSS010000095.1:0-6157 GCA_964535205.1 uncultured Verrucomicrobiota bacterium | reverse complement strand
AAGATGACGAGGGCGAAGATGACGAACGGAACGTACACCTTCTTGGAGACCTTCAGGAGGGTGAAGATGCCCATGAACATGAGGGTGATGATGGTGACGTGCAGGCCGGAGACGGCGAGGACGTGGTTGATGCCGGAGGCGCGGAATTCGTCGGCGATCAGGTCGTCGGAATCGTGGCCGAGTTCGAGGATGGGGGCGACCACGCCGCCTTCGTGCTGATCGGAGGCGATGGAGACGGTGTTCTGCATGCCGTAGCGCAGGCCGAGGGTGAGGGCGCCGAGGAAGGCGGAATTGGGCTGGGGCATGGTCTGCTTGATGACGCGGACCATTTCATCGCGCAGATACAGGGAGAATTCGACCAGTCCGTTGCCGTCGCGGGGCACGTCGGCGCCCTGGGGAACGATGACGGAGAACGGGGAGGAGCCGTCCATGGGGGTGCGGATCATCATCTGCCCGCCGATGTTGTAATTGCGCAGGTACTTGGCCTGGTCGAAGGCGCCGACGTTGGCGGCGGAGGGCGGGGCAATGAGCTCGCCGGTCAGGGCGACATCGAAGCCGTAGGCGGCGGAGCGGGCGAGGCGCTCATAGCCGGGCAGGTCGGGATTGATGGTGACGCGGGCGGTCTGGCGATCGACGGGGAAGAAGGGGCCGTCGGGCTGGTACTGGATGTAGTCGGGGGTGATGGACAGGACGGTTTTGAAGGAATAGACCCACGGGTCGGCGGTGATGCGGCCGAGGATGGAGACGGGGACCACGTTGCGGCCGCTGCGGGCGAAGAGCGAGACGGCGTTGACGGGCTTGAGGATGGCGAGGGATCCGGAGGCGGGCTGGTTGACGGGCTCGACGCGGTCGAGATGGGTGAAGGGCTGGGCGACCAGGAGTTCGGCTCCGGCGGGCGTGCCGGCGGGAATGAGGACGGGGTCGCTGGCCTGATCCATGTCGGTGCGGGTGAAATTCCAGCGGCCGTCGGCATCGAGGACGGGCAGGCCGTTGTCGTCGCGGACGGGCCGGAGGGCTTCGAGGCGGCCGACGAGGCGCAGTTCGATGTCTTCCTCGACGGGGGCGAGGGTTTTGATCTTGAGGAACGAGGTGGACGACATGGGGGAGGCGGGCGCCCAGGTGACGCTTTCGGCCTCGAAACGGACGCGCCCGACCAGTTGGTCGGGCGGCTGGATCATGGCGAGGTAGCGGGTATAGCCGAAGAGGAGGGCGGCGGCGAGCAGGAGGCCCCAGGCGGAGACCTGAAGGGCGTCGAAGCGTGCGGGCGGGGCGTACAGGGACTCCTCGTCGGCGGCGGCCGGGCGGCGGCGGCGGGCGAGGTGGAGGGCGCCGGCGGTCAGCAGGCCGAGCGCCAGGGTGCCGAGCCACAGCGGGGCGACGGCGGCGGAGCCCAGGGGGAAGGCCATCGCCAGCGCGATGCCGATAATAAACAGATAGCAAAACGCGATGAGTTTATTCTGCGTCATGGTCGGTCTCCATAGAAGATGATTCGACAGCGGTCGGGGTCGCCGTAGGCAAGGTGATATCCGGATAATAGTCGCGGTTGGACGTCCAAATCGGTGAACTGGCGGGCTCGCCGCGCAGCAGACAGAAGAACGCCTGACGATAGGCAGGGTTGAAGGCAACCACCAGGCCACCCATTATCAGCGCCGTGAGCAGAATGATCAATAAGGTCTTGGATCCTTGTTCCATGGACGAATCCTTTCGCAATAAAAATAACTATTCAGAATACGGTTCGAGGTGAAGGTTGGCAATGGTTTCTTTTCCGAATCGTTTACGGAGGGCCTGCTCCAAGGTGTCGGAAGTTTCATGGGCTTGATGCAGCGGCAGGTCGGCTGCGAGCCGGATATGCAAGTCGATCACAGGATAGCGCCCAACCATCCGGGTGCGCAAGTCGTGGGGTTCGATCAGGCCGGGAATGCTGCGAGCCATGGCCAGAATCTCCTCGCAGACCTCGGGCTCCAAACTGCGGTCGGTCAACTCGCCCACCTGCTGGTGCAGAATGCGCCAAGCAATCTGCAGGAGGAAGATGCTGACGAATAAAGCGGCGATGGGGTCCAGAATGAGCCACTCATTCCCCAGCAGGGCAGCGGCACCCACTCCGGCGGCGGTGGCGATCGAGGACAGGGCGTCAGAGCGGTGGTGCCACGCATTGGCGACGAGTGCGGGGCTGCCGCTGGTGCGCGCCACCTTCATGGTGATGTGGTAGAGGCCTTCTTTGACTGCGATAGAAATTAGGGCCGCCCAGAAGGCATAGATAGCGGGCGCGGGGATGGGGCTGCCGCGCAGGGCTGCAAATATCCGATGGATGGCCAGGGAGCCAATTTTCAGGGCCACGGCGCCCAGAGCCAAACCAATAACAGCGGCGACCAAGGTTTCATATTTGCCGTGGCCATAGGCGTGGTCGTCATCGCGGGGCTTGGCCGAGAGGCGCAAGCCCACCAGGACGGCAATATCCGTCGCAAAATCAGAGAGCGAATGAACGGCATCGGCAATCAGAGCTTGGGAATGGCCCATGATGCCTGCCGCTAATTTCAAGGCGGTGAGGACGACATTAGTCCAGATGGACAAATGCGTGACACGGCGTTCGGGAGTCATTTTTTGGGAAGGCATGGATCAGGTGGGCTGCCGGCGGTCGGCGGAGTGACGGCCGTGCTTTCCGGTGTCTTTGGCTTGGGTTTGGGATCGATCAAAAGCATATAGACAAAGAAAAAAGGAATAACCGGCAGGAAATAGACAATGCCATCCTGTTCGCGCAAGATTTGGCGGTCACCCATGGTTGCCAGCCAACCCAGATAGAAGGCAAACCCGGCGCTATTGAGCAACCAGATCATGCGTTTGAGAACAGAATTCATGGGACAACTGTACCCTCGCCGGGCGGCCAATGGCAACAGCGGAGAGTGGGAGTCTGAGGGGGGTAGTGGAACTTGCTGTGCTCTGGAGTACACAGGCCGTGCCTGAAGGACGTACAACACGGGATGGGATGGGGCATAAACTAGTGGTTTGCCCAGTTCAAGCTCCTGCTTCCTTTACGTGCAACTTTGCAGTCGAAAGTAAGGGGCCATTATGATGAAATCCAAGCCAGATGCAGACAGTGGACATAATCGAGGATCGAAGTTGGAGTCGCGTGGCCACGCTGGGGTTCTTTGCCTATGCGCTGCTGGCGGCGCCCTGGCTGGGGCGGTCCTTGAAGGCGGGACTGGCGGGGGGCGAGCGGCTGTGGTTGCCCGGTGCGGTGGTGATGGTGGTGCTGTTGCTTGAGCCCGTGGGGCTGCGCTGGAAACTCCAGTTTCTGCGCCGACACAACCGGGGCAGCGGATTTATACCGTCGGGCGGGATGCTCGGAATATTTTCAGCGGCAGGAATCGGGCATGTGATCGTGACGATGTTTCTGGGAATGCTGGCATTGGATGGCTGGGGCGCGGTGGGTGCCGGGGCGGAGGGGGCGTCGGCCTGGTGGGGGGCGATTATTGTGGGGTTGGTACTCAAGGAGTTTGTCGGATTGCTGGCGGCGGGCGGCCAGAGCCTGTCACCACAGGCACCGGGCCATTGGAAAGAAGGGCTGGCAGACTTGTTTCTGGCGGCCTATGGCGCAGTGGCCTACACCGCGTGGTGGGGGGTGATCGTCGACCTGGAAGATGCAGGCAGCGGTAGCCTCGGTGCCCGGCTGGCGCTGCTGCCAGTGTTTCTGGCGATCTTTCTGTTTTTCTACCTGCCCATGCGGCTGCCCTTCCTGCTGGAGGAATATCATCTGCGGTCGGCGGCAGGGCGCAGAGTCAGAATTGGCGTAGAACTGGTCATCGGGGCGGTCTTGGGACTGTATCCATTTCTATGGAGTTGATGCTCGGGCGGGAGCGTACCGGATAAGCCATAGGAACCCGAGCCGCTTGCAGACACCGTGAAAACCACAGTCGTGACGGAGCCCGCCCCTCCAGAAATCCCCCCAATGGGCCCTATATCCATGCCTGGAGGGATAGCCTGTCCGCTGTGGCGGAACCTCCGTGTCGTCCGTCGGACTTTTGCAAGCGGCTCGTCCGAGTCTGAATCATTCATCACCATGGAAGAAAACAGTGCTCACGACTAGAGAATCATGCGAATCGGGAGTGAAAAGGAACACAACGCCGGTCCCATTGTTTTATAAAACAATAGGAGGCTGAAAATGAGGGAATTTAGCGGTGACGAGCGCACATTGAGCGTTGAACCGGAGGGGCGGGGTGGCGATACTAGCGGCATGAAGAGAATCGCATGGATTGGGCTCGTGGGGCTGTTGGCGGCGATGGCGGGGGCTGCCGAGGAGGTCTTTCCGCAGACAGGTTGGGAAGAGGCCCCGAATCCGTTGGCATCGGAATGGGCACAAAAAGGCGGGATGTTGGTGGCCTACATGGGGCCGTATCCTAAAAGCTTCAACTACTATCTCGACCAGAACACGATGTCGGCGGAGTTGTTCGGTCAGTTCTACGAGACCCTGCTGACCCAGCATCCCCTCACGCTGGAACTGGAGCCGTTGCTGGCATCGCGCTGCGTGCTGGGCGACGACCGCAAGACGTTTACCTTCTTTATGAATCCGTTGGCGCGCTGGAGCGACGGGCAGCCGGTCACTGCCGAAGACGTATGCTGGACCTTTGCCACGATCATGGACCCCAAGAACCTGACGGGCCCGCACAAGATCGGCCTGGAGCGGTTTGACCCGCCCGAGGTGCTCGATGCCATGACAATCCGGTTCGTCGCCAAGGAGGAGCATTGGCAAAATCTACTGACGCTGGCGGGCTTACAGGTGCTGCCCCGACATGTGTTCGCGGGTCAGGACTTCAACTTGCAGAACTTCGAGTTTCCGGTGGTGTCGGGGCCGTACCGGCTCGGCGTGATTCGGGAAGGGCTCCAGGTCACCTTGGAACGGCGACCGGACTGGTGGGCGGCGGACCTGCCGCGCTTCCAGCACGTGGCGAATTTCGATCTGCTGCGCTTCCGGTTTTTTGAAGAGCGCGAGAATGCGTTTGAGGCCTTCAAAAAGGGCGAGCTTGATATGTTTCCCGTCTATACGGCGCATGTGTGGGCAAATCAGACCCGCGGCAAAAACTACGACCGCAACTGGATCGTGAAGCAGGAGATCGAAAACAAGAAGCCGGTCGGGTTCCAGGGCATTGCGCTCAATCTGCGGCGCCCGCCGCTCGATGATGGCCGCGTACGGCAGGCGCTGGCGCATCTCTATCATCGCGAAAAAATGAACACGACACTGATGCATGGCGCCTATTTCCTGCACCGTTCCTATTTTGAGGACCTCTACGATGCCGCCACCCCCTGCAACAATCCATTCTATGAATTTAATAAAGGTCGCGCGCGCGCACTGCTGGCCGAAGCCGGGTGGCAGGCAGATCCAGCCACAGGCTGGCTGATGAAGGCCGGACGTCCCCTGCGGCTGCGCTATCTCTCCCGTGGGGGAACCGACGACAAGTTTACAGCTATTTTCCAGGAGGACTTGAAAGATGTCGGCATCGACCTAGTGGTGGAGAAAAAGGATTGGGCGGCTTGGTCGAAGGACATGGACGATTATCACTTCGACATGACCTGGGCCGCCTGGAGTGCGGGGCTGTTCAAGGATCCCGAAAGCATGTGGTATTCCAAAGAGGCTGATCGCGCTGCCGGGCAGAATATAACAGGGTACAAAAATCCGGCGGTGGATGCACTGATCGAGGCGCAGCGCACCGAGATGGATGTCCAGAAACGCCACGCCATGGTCCGGCGTATTGATGAGCAGTTGACGCGCGACGTGCCCTACATTCTGCTGTGGAATAAGAACGATACCCGGTTGTTGTGGTGGAATAAGTTTGGGATGCCCGCGGATCCGCTGGGCAAATACGGCGACGAGCGCAGCGCTTACAACCTGTGGTGGTACGATCCGGATGCTGCGGCGGATCTTGCTCATGCGCGCACCACCGACCGGATGCTGCCGCCGCGTCCGGCCCGCGCGGTTTACTTTGACCCTTAGCCGACTCAGTTGACAACCGCTACAGGGGGAACAGGGGAACAGAGGGAGAGTGTGAATCTGAACTCATGCACTCAGGAAAGAATAACGGAGAAGAAAAACTACGAAATGCGCGCTTGCCTGCCGTGGAGGGAATTTTACGAATGAAGATATAGCAATCAACAACCAACAACT
>CAZHSS010000094.1:0-6223 GCA_964535205.1 uncultured Verrucomicrobiota bacterium | reverse complement strand
CCCCCCCCCCCGCCCCGTCAATCCTGGATTCAAGAACAATTCCCCATAAAAAACGGTTGACCTGCCGATGAGGCCTGTCGCGGCCCCGGGCCTGTGGTATTGTTTCCACGTGAAAAGCCGCCCCCCCATTGCCTTCGCCCTGGTCTTGCTGGCCGCCCTGCCCCTCGCCGGCCAGGCCCTCCGCGGATTCCCCCCGGATTATTTTTCCTTCCCGCCCCTCGTCGTCACCGCTCCCGACCACGCCCCGTTCCTCTGGCCCGTCTGGTGGATCTTTGCCGCCGTCGGCCTCTTTGCCGCCCTTCTCCTCCTCCACCCCCTAAGCCCCCCACGCCCTTGTCTTCCGGGTTCAAGACCCCCACGACCTTGCGGCGTGGGTGAATCAGTTTCCGGTTTTAAACCCCCACGGGCTTGTCCCGTGGGTGAATCAGTTCCTTCGACACCGTCATCCCCCATTCCGCAACCGTCATCCCCTCGCCCCTTCCCCCTCCACGGCCGGTTCGGCCTCGCCCTCCTCGCCGTCTCCTGGTTCCTCGCCTGGTCCGGCCTCGACCTGCCCGGGCCTGCCGAACAGCATACCTTCTTCCCGCTGTGGCTCGGCTTCATCCTGTTCCTCGACGGCCTCGTGGTCCGCCGCTCCGGCACCTCCCTCGCCACCGCCTCCCGACGCGATTTCCTCTGGATGTTCCCCGTCTCCGCCGTCTCCTGGTGGTACTTCGAATTCCTCAACCGCTCCGTCCGCAACTGGTGGTATCCCGACCGCATGGACTTCGGCCCCGTTCATTACCTCATCTATTCCTCCCTCTGCTTCTCCACCGTCCTGCCCGCCATCTTCGAAATCCGCGACCTCCTCGCCACGTTCCCCGCCCTGCGCCGGCGCTGGTCCGACGGCCCCCGCTGGCGCCTGCCCCATGCCGCCCCCGCGGCGTTCCTCCTCGGCGCGCTGCTGCTGCCGCTCGTCACCCGCTATCCCGACCCGCTCTTCTTCGCCACCTGGGTCGCCCCCCTCCTGCTCCTCGCCGGCGCCCTCGGCCTCGCCCGCATCGAGTCGCCCTTCGATCCCGTCAAGCGCGGCGACTGGACGCCCGTGCTGCTGCTTGCCTATGCCGCGCTCGCCTGCGGCTTCTTCTGGGAACTGTGGAACGCCTTCAGCTCCCCCCGCTGGGCCTATGCCGTCCCGTATGTGGACCGCTTCCACCTCTTCGCCATGCCCGCCGTCGGCTATACCGGCTACCTCCCCTTCGGCCCCATCTGCGCCTGCTTCTGGCTCGCCTGGACCGGCCTGCTGCGATCGGGGTCAGGCCGTAACAATACACTTTTCCCCCGCGCCTGTTGACCTATGACCTCTGATTCTGCCTCCTGGCTTCGTGCCAGCCGGATTTGAAGATTGATACCCCGCGGCTTTCTCCCTAGAATCGCCCCGATGTTGAAGACCTCGAAGAAGCCCGTCCCATCCAAATCGCATGCCCGCCGCCATCGGAACGGCGAGCCGTCCATCTGGAAACGCCTGCGCTTGAAGGGGTGGATCAAAAAAGCCCGCGCCGCCCGGCCCGATCTCCAGCCGCCCTCCCCGGACGAAATGACCCTCCGCGCCGAGCTCTTCGGCGTGAACCAGCTCGAAAACTACGCGAAGATCCTCGCCCGCAACCACCAGGTCGAGGTGGTGCGCAAGCCGGAAAAGCTGCTCCATCAGCTATCCCAAAGCGCCGACGAAATCCACCGCTGCCATGAAATCATCGCCGAGAGCGTGCGCCGCGGCTCCCGCATCGCCCCCGCCGCCGAATGGCTGCTCGACAACTATCACCTGATCCAGGAGCAGATCGAACTGGCCCGCGCCCACCTGCCGCCGGGCTACAGCCGCGAGCTGCCCCGCCTGACCGCCGGGCCCCGCAAGGGGTTTCCCCGCATCTACGATGTCGTTATGGAACTCGTCCGCCACAGCGACGGCCAGGTGGACCCCGACAACCTCTCGCACTTCATCCGCGCCTACCAGACCGTCCATCCCCTCTCGCTCGGCGAACTCTGGGCCGTCCCCATCATGCTGCGGCTGTCGCTGATCGAAAACCTCCACCTCGTTGCCCAGCGCATCGCCTGGCGGCGCAGCCAGCGCGACGCCGCCCTCGTCTGGGCGAATCGCTTTCTCCAGGTCGTCGAATCCAATCCCCGCCAGTTCGTCACCACCCTCGGCGATTTCGTCCGCGCCGCCCCCGCCCTGACCCCGCCGTTTGTCTCCGAGCTGGTCGCCAACATTGATGGCGTCAATCCCGCCCTCGGCCTGGCCCTCAACTGGATCGAACAGGAACTGGCCGAGCACGGCCAATCCATCGAGCACATCCAGCAGGGCGAAAACCAGGCCCAGGCCGCCAACCATGTCACCACCGGCAACTCCATCACCAGCATGCGCGCGCTCGCCGCCGTGGACTGGAAGGAGTTCGTCGAATCCCTCAGCGCCACCGAGGCCATCCTTCGGCGCGACCCCACCGGCGTCCATCCGCTGATGGATTTCCGCACCCGCAACCGCTACCGCACCCAGATCGAAAAACTCGCCCGCCACGCCCGCCTCTCCGAAGTCGAGGTCGCCGAAACCGTCGTCGCCATGGCCGCCGAACGCCGTCAGGCCGGCGCCGACCGGCGCGAGTGCCATGTGGGCTACTTCCTCGTGGACGCCGGACGCCGCGACCTCGAACGCCGCCTCCACTGTCCGATTCCCGTCTTCCGCCGCCTCGGCCGTTTCCTCAAACGCCGCCCCCTCGCGCTCTATCTGACGACTTTTCTCTCGCTCACCGCCCTGCTGACGCTGCCGTTCGCCGCGCTGCTCGCCTGCGCCCCCCCGTCGTGGGGCGGCGCCCTCCTGCTGGCCGTCACCGCCTTCGCCCTCTCCCGCCCCGCCCTCTCCATCGTCAACTGGCTGCTCACCATCTGCGTGCCCCCCGACTCCCTCCCCAGCCTCGATTTCGACAAGGGCCTCCCCGACGACCAGCGCACCATCGTCGTGGTGCCCACCTTCCTCGGCCCGCCCGCCGCCTCCGCCCGACTCCTCGAAGACCTCGAAATCCGATTTCTCGCCAACCCCATCCCCAATCTGCAGTTTGCCCTGCTGACGGATTTCCCCGACGCCGACACCGAAACCCTCCCCACCGACCGCGCCTGGATCGCCGCCGCCGTACAGGGCATCCGACGCCTGAACCGCCGCCACGCCCCCGACGGCGAACCCCGCTTCTTCCTCCTCCACCGCCCGCGCACCTGGAACCCCGCCGAAGGCAAATGGATGGGCCGCGAACGCAAACGCGGCAAGCTCGACGACTTCAACCGCCTCGTCGTGGAAGGCCGCACCGATGCCTTCGCCGTCATCGAAGGCGATCCGGCCCGCCTGCGCGACATGCGCTATGCCATCACCCTTGACACCGATACGCAGCTCCCGCCCGGCTCCGCTGCCCGCCTCGTCGGCGCCATGGCCCACCTGCTCAACCGCCCCGGTCTCGATCCCGCCTCCCGCCTCGTCACCTCCGGCTACGCCATTCTCCAGCCCCGCCTCGCCGTCAGCCTCACCTCCGCCCGCCAGTCGTTCCTCTCCCGCCTGTTCGCCGGCGAAGTCGGCATCGACCCCTACACCCGCGAAGTCGCCAACGTCTATCAGGACTTTTTCGGCCGCGGCCAGTTCGTCGGCAAGGGCATCTACGACATCCATGCCTTCCATGCCGCCACCCGCGACCGCTTCCCCGACAACCGCATCCTCAGCCATGACCTCATCGAAGGCTGCCACGCCCGCTGCGGCTTCCTCAGCGAGGTCGAACTCGTCGAGAACGAACCCTCCCGCTACCTGGTGGACGTCAACCGCCGCCACCGCTGGACGCGCGGCGACTGGCAGATCGCAAGCTGGCTGCTGCCGCGTGTGCCCGCCCCGGACGGCCGCCGCGTCCCCAATCCCCTCGGCCGCCTCGCCCGCTGGATGATCTTCGACAACCTGCGCCGCAGCCTCCTCCCCCTGGCCTGGCTCCTCGCCCTCGGCGGCGCCGCCCTCGCCGCGCCCGCCGCCGCCCCCTTCTGGATCGGCGGCCTGCTGATCGCCTTTGTCCTGCCCGCCGCCCTGCGCTCCGGCCGCGCCCTCCTCCTCAAAGGCCGCCAGGTGCCCCTCACCGTCCACCTGCGCAAGACCACCGCCGCCGAAGCCCGCGGCTGGACCCTCGACCTCCTGGAACTGCTGTTCACACCGCATCATGCCCTCGTCTATCTCGACGCCATCGCCCGCGTCTTCATCCGCCTGCACACCGGCCGCCACCTCCTCGAATGGCAGACCGCCAGCCATACCGAAAAAACCGCCCGCACCTCCCTGCCCCATGTCCTCTTCAAAATGGCCGGCGAACCGGCTCTTGCCGCCGCCTGCGCCGCCGCCCCCGCCCTCCTGACGGATATTCCCCCGCCCCCCGTTCTGCTCGCCCTCTGCGGCGCCTGGCTGTTCTCTCCCGTCGTCGCCTGGGTCATCAGCGTCACCCGCCCCCCCCGCGGCAACCCGCTCAACGCCGCGCAGCGCCGCTTCCTGCGCCGCATCGCCCGCCGCACCTGGGCGTTCTTCGATCACTTCACCGGCCCCGACACCCATTGGCTCCCGCCCGACAACTTCCAGGAATCCCCCGAAGCCGCCGCCGACCGCACCTCGCCCACCAATATCGGCATGGCCCTCGCCGGCACTCTCGCCGCCGCCGACTTCGGCTATCTCTCCCCCGGACGCCTCGCCGACCGCATCCGACTCACCTTCGAGACTCTCGATCGCCTCGAACGCTACCGCGGCCATTTCTACAACTGGTACGACACCCGCTCCCTCAAGCCCCTCCACCCGCTCTATGTCTCCACCGTGGACAGCGGCAACCTCACCGGCATGCTCATCGTCCTGCGCGCCGGCCTCGCCGAATGCCTCGACGCCCCCGTCCTGCCCCGCGCCTGGCGCGACGGCCTCGCCGATACCGCCGATGTCCTCCTCGAGGAACTCCACGCCGCCGCCCGCCGCCAATCCCTCGATGCCTCCGCCATCCCGCCCGCTCTCCGCGCCGTGCGCACCTGGCGCGACGCCCTCGCCGATGCCCCCCCCGGCCTCCGCGAGACCCTCCGCCTGCTCGATACCCTGGCCGCCGGCGCCGCGGCGCTGGCCGACGCCCTCGCCCCCGATCCCGAAACCGCCTTCTGGCGCGATGCCCTCCAGGCCCAGCTCGACGACTTCGCCGGCGAACTGCGCCGCTTCGCCCCCTGGGCCGACGACGACCCCTCCGCGCTCCCTGATGCCGCCCGCCGCGAACTCGACACCCTCCCCGCCCTGCGCGCCCTCGCCACCCTCCATCAGCGCCGCGATGCCCTCCTGCCCCCCGGCACCCCCGGCGCGGACCGATGGGCCGGCCACTTCCGCCTCGCCGCCGAACGCGCCGCCGAACGCATCGCCGCCCTCAACGCCCTCCGCGATCAGTGCGCCGATCTCGCCGACAACGATCTCGATTTCCTCTACGACGCCAAACGCCACCTTCTCTCCATCGGCTACAACCTCGAATCCCACGCCCGCGATCCCGGCTTCTACGACCTCCTCGCCTCCGAATGCCGCCTCGCCAGCTTCGTCGGCGTCGCCCGCGGCCAGCTCCCCCTCGAACACTGGTTCCACCTCGGCCGCCGCCTCGCCCCCGGCGGCGGCGCCCCCGTCCTCGCCTCCTGGAGCGGCTCCATGTTCGAGTACCTCATGCCCATGCTCGTCATGCCCTCCTACGACGGCACCCTCCTGCACGAAACCTGCCGCGAATCCGTCCGCCGCCAGATCCGCTACGCCCGCCGCGCCGGCATCCCCTGGGGCATCTCCGAATCCGGCTACAACCAGGTCGACGCCCATCGCATCTACCAGTACCGCCCCTTCGGCGTTCCCACTCTCGGCATGAAACGCGGCCTCGCCGACGACCTCGTCATGGCCCCCTACGCCGCCGCCATGGCCCTCATGGTCGCCCCACGCCCCGCCGCCCGCAACCTCCGCCGCCTCGCCGCCGACGGCGCCGTCGGACGCTTCGGCCTCTACGAAGCCATCGACCACACCCCCGCCCGCATCCCCGCCGGCGAACCCTTCGCCATCGTCCGCTCCTGGATGGCCCACCACAGCGGCATGAGCCTGCTCGCCTTCGACCACCTGCTCCTCGGCCAGCCCATGCCCCGCCGCTTCATGGCCGACCCCCACCTCCAGTCCTGCCTCCTCCTCCTC
>CAZHSS010000093.1:2227-6418 GCA_964535205.1 uncultured Verrucomicrobiota bacterium | reverse complement strand
GTGATTGAGCTCAACTTCTTCCCCGTGCCGTACGCCAAAATCAACAACCACCACTACCGGCCCATCGGCCTGGGCGTGAGCGGATACCATCACCTGCTGGCCCGCCAGGGCGGTGCCCGGGCGGGCCAGCAGGTGCTGCTGCACCGGCAGCGAGAAGCTGTCCAGAATCGTGACCCGGGGATGATGGGCCAACTGGTCGAGCGTCTGCGTGACGGGGCCTTCGCTGGAATTCTCCACCGGGACGACCGCCAGGGGCCGGATCCGGCCGCGCGCGGCACAGAGCCGGGCGAAGATTTCGTAGTGCGACAGGCAGGGCAGCAGGCGGGCCCGGGCGCCGAAGCGCCGCCGGGCGGCGTCGTGCGAATGGGTGCCTTCGGGGCCGAGATACAGAATGGGGGGGGGCATGGGACGGCCTTTCTGCGTCAGGCGGGTTCGGGCCGCAGGCGTTCCTTGCGGGCCAGTTCGATCCACGGCGCCAGGTCGTCGAGAAAGGCCTGGAATTTTCCGGTTTCCAGCTGCTGGGGGGCGTCGCTGAAGGCGTTGATCGGGTCGGGATGGGCTTCGACGATCAGCCCGTCGGCGCCGACGGCGATGCCGGCGCGGGCCAGGGCGGGAACCAGACGGCGCGCGCCGGCGGCATGGGAGGGGTCCACGAGGATGGGCAGGTGCGACAGCTGACGGGCTACGGCCACGGCGCCGAGATCCAGCAGGTTGCGGGTGCTGGGGTCGAAGGAACGCAGTCCGCGCTCGCACAGGACTACCTGCGGACAGTTGTTCACGATGAGATATTCGGCGGCGGTGAGCCACTCTTCGACCGTGCTGGCGAGGCCGCGTTTCAGCAGCACCGGCTTGCCCGCCTTGGCGATCTGCTCGAGCAGATCGTAGTTCTGGGCGTTGCGCGCGCCGATCTGGAACATGTCGGTCAGCTCCAGCAGCGGCTCGATCTTGTCGGGGCCGGGTACTTCCGAGACCATGGCGACATCGAATTCCTTGCGGATGTCGCGCATGATCTGCAGCCCGTCCTGCTTGAGGCCCTGGAAGTCGTAGGGCGACGTCCGGGGCTTGAACGGCATGGCCCGGATGATTCGGATGCCGCAGCCGGTCAGGTCGCGGACGGCCGTGCGGAACTGGTCGTAGGATTCGATGGCGCACGGCCCGGCGATGATCTCCATGTGCCCGCCGCCGATCTTCACGCCGCGGACCTCCACCACCGAGTCGTTCGGATGGTATTCGCGCGAGACCAGCTTGAACTTCTTCTGGACCGGGAAGACCGATTCGACGGCCGGCAGGTTGCGCAGCACCTCGAGGGACTGGTGGCTGAGTTCGTCGCCGATGCAGGCCACCACCGTCTGTTCGGTGCCGCGGATGACGCGGGGCTGGTAGCGCAGGGAGGCCACCATGTCGCTGACGGTGGCAATGTCGGTATCGCTGCTGTTTCGTTTCAATACGATGATCATGGGAGGGCCTTGGGGTTCAGGGGTCAGGGTTCAGAGGTCAGGGTTTTCGGGGCAAACAAAAACCGCGCATCCGTTTCGCCGGACACGCGGTTTTCGGAAGGAGTCCCGGGGCGATGGCTCACCGGGCCGATCCGGACCGTGCGTCCGGCGACCTAAAGATGAAGCCGTAATAGAACTCCTTGCCGTTCATGCGGGATACTCAACCACGCGGGCTGGGGGATGTCAAGCGGCGGCGACGGAAAAACCCTCCGCCCGTTGGCCGCCGGAACAGCTGGAACTGCGAATCCCGACCGCTTGGAGCGTCGGGACGGGGAAGGATGTTGGCCGCAGAGGGCGCAGAGGTTCACAGAGAAGGGCTAGCCAACAGAACCACGGTGTTTCACTTTCGGGCGGTCAATGAAACGGGGATGCGCCGCGTCGCCGCATCGGCAGCGGCAGGGCTGCGTCAAGAAAGCGGCTCATCGGGGACGATTCGCCCTACCCCACCCGCCCTTTCTCGGAAATGGTAGGGCGAGGCATCCCTGCCGAGCCGGACTGTTCTAAAAACACCTTTCTTGTCGCAGCCCCGGGATCGGGATCGGAACCGCATCCGGGGTGTTGACAACATAGTACTTAATTAGTACTAGTAGGGCATGCCCAAGAAAATCAGGCAGTTGATTCGCGAACTCGAGAAGGCGGGTTTCGTGAATCGCGGCGGCCAGGGCAGCCACCGGAACTATACCCACGCCCGCGGGACGAAGATCACAGAGAGCGGAAATCCCGCGCACGACGCGAAGCCGTATCAGGAGCGGGACGTGGCCCGGGCGATTCGGGAGGTGCGGAAATGAAAGCCGGCGATCGGTATGTCAAAATTGTGGAGTGGTCGGAGGAAGACGGATGCTACGTGGGCACCTGTCCGGGGCTGATGCTGGGCGGGGTCCACGGGGACGATGAAACCAAGGTGTATCGGGAACTGTGCCAGGCGGTGGACGAATGGATCGAGATCTGCCGCCGGGACGGCCAGCCGTTGCCGGCGGCCACGGCGGGAAAGAACTACTCGGGAAAGTTCGTGCTACGGGTTGGTGCCGAACTGCACAGGACGATGGCGTTGAATGCGCTTCGCCGCGGGGAAAGCCTCAACTCCTACTGCGTGGGACTTCTGCGCGAGGGCGGCGCCCGCTATGGCCGGGAAGAGGCCCCATCGCTTCCTCCTCGGAAAAGCCCAAGGCGATCTCGGAAATAAGCTGGTGCCGCGCGACATGAAAACCGCTCTCCAAGGCCTGTTTCCTGAAGAGCTGCAATCCCTCTGCAAGGAAATCGGCCAGCCCGCTTTTCGCGGACGCCAGCTCTGGCAGTGGCTGCAGGTGCGCCATGCGGGTGGCTGGGAGCAGATGGGCAATCTGCCCCGGGCCCTGAAGCAGGCGCTGGCGGACACCCACACGCCCCGGCCGGCCCGGCTCCTGAAGGAATCCGGCGATCCGGGCGGCGCGCGCAAGTGGCTGCTCGGGCTCGATGACGGGGAGAGCATCGAGACCGTGCTGATCCCCGCGCGCGAACGGAACACGGTATGCGTTTCCACCCAGGTGGGCTGCCGGATGGGATGCGCTTTCTGTGCCAGCGCCAAAGGGGGCTATGCCCGCAATCTCTCGGCGGGGGAGATTGTCGCGCAGGTCCAGGTGGTGGCCGCGCTGCTCGGCAGGCGGCCGGACAACGTCGTGTACATGGGCATGGGCGAGCCGTTCGACAACTATGACGCCGTGCTCAAGTCCATCCGCATTCTGAACCATCCCGACGGACTGAACATCGGCGCGCGGCGCATCACCATCAGCACCAGCGGCGTCATTCCCGGCATCCGGCGGCTGGCGGAGGAGGGATTGCAGGTCGAGCTGTCCGTATCACTGCATGCGGCGAACTCGGAGCTGCGCCGGCGGCTCATGCCGGTTGAAAACAAATATCCGATGGATGCACTGCTGGACGCCTGCGCGGACTACACCGCGCAAACCAAGCGGCACATCACCTTTGAATACACGCTGATCCGGGGCGTGAACGATGCCCGGGAAGATGCGGAGCAACTGGCCGAGCGCCTGCGGCGGTTTCCCTGCCGGGTCAATTTGATCCCGCTGAGTCCGGTGGAGGAGTTCGAAGGCGCGGCGCCTCCGCGATCGGCCATGGAAGAGTTTCTGCGCGTGCTGGAAAAGCGCGGCGTGGAAGGCACCCTGCGCGATTCCAAAGGCCAACACGTGGATGCTGCCTGCGGCCAGCTTCGCCGGCGGGCCGGCGGATTCAGACCTGCCGAGTAAAAGGCGGGCGCTCTACTTGACAGGAGCGGGGGCTTCCGGCCCCGTCAGGCGGGTGCTCATGACATGCTGGATGAAGGCTTCGCGGTATTCCGGGTCGAGGCGCCGCCGGGTGGGCGGGTCGAGCGATACCAGCGGCACACGGACTTCGCCGTCGGGGGTGTCCAGCAAAGCCGCGCGGTTGGTGCCGGTGCCGTCGAATCCCGCCAGGGAGCCTTTGTTCAGGATGCCGTTGCGGCGGCGAAGCTCCACCAGTTCGTTGGTCAGATAAAGCGGTTCGCGGGTGTCGAGCTGGAAGCGGAATTCCTGTTCCGCGGCGAATTTCCGTTCGGCGAAGGCGGCTCGTTCGGCTTCGGCCTGCTGCGCGGCCAGTTCCTCGGGGGTCGGTCCGGGCGGGGGTTCTGGGGCCGGGGCGGGTTCCTCCGCGGCCGGGGCTTCGGCCGGGGTCTCTGCGGGGG
>CAZHSS010000093.1:0-2217 GCA_964535205.1 uncultured Verrucomicrobiota bacterium | reverse complement strand
TGAGGCCCGCCACGTGGCCGGGGTCCTCGAGGTGGTCTCTGCGGGGGCGGGGTCCGCCGGTTTGGCCGGTTTGGCGGACGGCGCCGGCTTGACGGCGGGGGCCTCCGTCTGGGCCGGCAGGATGACGGGGGGTGCCGGCGGTTCGGGCCGGAAAAGGAACGCGATCAGAAAGGCGGCAACGACGATGCCGGCCGCCGTGGCGATGACGATGGCTTTATGCGCGGCCAGCCAGCCGGGGCCGCCCGCTTTCTGTCCGGTGGCCAGGTTTGTGCCGCAATGGATGCACAGGACTGCGTCGCGCTCGATCTGGGCCTTGCAGTGGGGGCAGGTTTTCACGCCGGCCAGGGTGGGGGCATCGTGCTGGACGGTCAACGGAGGGGGCTTGCTGTCGAGAGGCTCCACCGGCGAGGATGTGCCGCAATGCGGGCAGTCGGCCTGGGGTTCGCTGCTGGAACTGTCATAGTCGAACAGCTGTCCGCAATGAGGGCATTTGATTTGGACAAACATGGCCGGCCTCCGTGTAAGGGCAACGCGTGGATTATCCGATTTCGCTGTCCAGTTTGTCAATGAGTTCGGGCACGGTCAGGCGCACCTGCTGCATGCTGTCGCGGTCGCGCAGGGTCACGGTGCCGTCCTCGAGCGTCTGGAAGTCCACGGTGGCGCACCAAGGGGTGCCGGCCTCGTCCATGCGGCGGTAGCGGCGGCCGATGGCGCCGGATTCGTCCCAGAAGCAGTTCCAGCGGCGCTGGAGCCGGGCGAAGATCTCGCGGGCCCTGGCGTACAGTTCCGGCTTGTTCTTCACCAGCGGGAACACGCCCAGCTTGATGGGGGCGATGGACGGATGAAAGCGCATGACGGTGCGGGTGTCGGTCTTGCCCTTGTCGTCCGTCAGGGTTTCCTCGTCGTAGGCGTTGCAGAGCAGCGCCAGGGCGAGGCGGTCGGTGCCCGCGGACGGCTCGATGACATGCGGGACGTATTTGCCGTCAAACAGCTTTGCAACGAACGCGCGGGCCTCGTCTTCCGGTTTGCCGCGGCCGGTCCAGTCGGCGACCACCTTGGCGGTGAACGTCTCGCGGGCGGCCTCGTCCAGTTTGCCGGCGGCCTGCTTCAGGGTTTCGTCAAAGACGTCCATCTGCTTGCCGGAGTGCTTCTGGTGCTGGGACAGGTCGAAGTCGGAACGGGCGGCGATGCCTTCCAGTTCCTGAACGCCGAAGGGGAAGGCGTATTCGATGTCCACGCAGGCGCGGGCGTAGTGGGCGAGTTCGTCGCCGACCTGCCAGTACTGCTCGAGATCGCCTGCGGGCAGGCCGATGGCCCGGTACCAGCTCAGGCGCTGTTCGACCCAGTAGCGGTGCCAGACTTCCCAGCCCCAGCTTTCCTGCGGCTCGCCGGCAAGGTCCGGATTGTCCGCCAGGGTCGTGACCTTCCCGCAGATCAGTTCGACGGCTTCGTCGGGACGAATGAAGAACTCCAGCTCCATCTGTTCGAACTCGCGCGAACGGAAGGTGTAGTTGCGCGGATTGATCTCGTTGCGGAAGCTCTTGCCCATCTGGGCCACGCCGAAGGGGACCTTCTGGCGGGCGGTGGCGAAGAGGTTGTTGAACTGCGCGAAGATCGCCTGCGCGGTCTCGGGACGGAGCCAGACGACGTTGGTCTCGTCCTCGACGGGGCCGACGAAAGTCTTGAACATCAGGTTGAAGCTGCGGGGCTCGGTGAGGTTCTTGGATCCGCAAGCCGGGCACTTCACGCCCTCGGGCAGGGCGAAGGAGGCGCCATTCTTGATCAAGGCCGTGCCTTGTTCCTCGCAGAGCTGGTCGGCGCGGAAGCGCTTGCGGCAATCCTTGCAGTCGACCATGGGATCGGCGAAGCCATCGGCGTGGCCAGAGGCCTTCCAGATGGCGGGGTGCATGATGATGGACGCCTCGAGGCCGACGACGTCCTCGCGGCTGCGGACCATGGCCTTCCACCATGCGTCCTTGATGTTGCGCTTCAGCTCGCATCCGAGCGGGCCGTAGTCCCAGAAGCCGTTGATGCCGCCATACAGTTCGGAGGATTGAAAGATGAATCCGCGCCGCTTGCAAAGGGACGCGAGAATTTCCATGTCGAGTTTTTTGCTCATGATGGGGCGCATGGTGCGATAAACGGCCTCGCGCGTCAAGCGGGGGAATGGGGGAATGGGCTTGGGCGCGTGGCGCCCCCCGAGTTTTCCACACCGTG